>CAZZZX010000224.1:0-5521 GCA_964658585.1 uncultured Novosphingobium sp. | reverse complement strand
GCGAGCGCGAGCCCGGCGAAGCGGACGGCCTCGCGGAACGCCGCCTTGTCGTCGCTGAGTTCGGTCCCGCGGGGATCGGCGTCGCGCGCGCCATCGACCATATCGAAAAAATAGCGAGGCATGGCGGGAGGCTCCGGATCGCCGGTCAGGATAGATCCGCTGAACGCACTCTGCCTTGATCCAGGATAAATCTAGGGCGGCGGCGAACCGCCGCGCCCGCGCCGACGAACGAGATAGACCGCCAGCGTCGCGAGCAGAGCGATCGCGACCGCGCCGCCCAGCGCCAGTGCGCCGATATGCGCGAAGCGGCGCATCAGCGGCGCCGCAGCCTTGCCCAGCGCATAGCCGAGCAGCGTGAACGCCGGCCCCCACACCGCGGCTGCCGCGATGTTGAGCGGGACGAAGCGCCGCGCCGGGATCGCCGAGGTGCCGATCGCCACCGGGCTGACGGTGCGCAGCCCGTAGATGAAGCGGAAGGCCAGGATGAAGCCGGTCGGATGCCGCTCGAGGATGCCGATCGCGCGGACATAGGCGGGACGCTGCGTGATCGCGCGCACCCAGCGATGATCGCGGAACCGTCGGCCGGCGACGAACCAGAGCTGGTCCGCCGCGCACGAGCCGATCGCGGCGGCGATGCACGCCGGCACCAGCGGGATCAGCCCGCGATGCGCGAGCACGCCGCCGGTCACCACCACCGCCTCGCCCTCGATCCCCGATCCGACGAGGATGGCGAGCACGCCGTAGCGCAGGACGAGCGCGTCGAGGGCCATGACCAGTCCAATCCGAAACGCGCCGAAACCGGTCTGTGCCATGACGGCGCCGCCGGTGCCGTCAACCCCCTCGCGCATTCCGCCGATGCGCCCTATCTGCGGCGCGGTTCCGGCAGCGCGGTGAGAATGACACAGAACGAGATCGAACGGCTGGCCGGTCTGCGCCGCTACCGCATCCTCGACACCGCGCGCGAGGCGCCGTTCGACGATGCGGTCGCGCTCGCCCGCATCCTCTGCGATGCGCCGATCGCGCTGGTCTCGCTGGTCGACGAGCATCGCCAATGGTTCAAGGCGGCATCGGGGATCGATTTCGCCGAAACCCCGCGCGATACCTCGGTCTGCTCGCTGGCGATCGAGGGCACCGGCCTGTTCGTCGTCCCCGACCTGTCCGCCGACGCGCGGACCGCCGCGATGGCGCTGGTCCGCGGCGAGGACGGGGTGCGCTTCTACGCCGGCGCGCCGCTGGTGACCTCGGACGGGGTCGCGCTGGGCAGCTTCTGCGTGCTCGATACCGTACCCCGCCCCGCCGGGCTGAGCGCCGCGCAGCGCGCCGGTCTCGAACTGCTCGGCCGTCAGGTGACCGCGTTCGTCGAGGCGCGGATGGTGGCGTTCGGCGAGGCGGCGGCGCGCGACGTGGTGCGCGAAACCGAAAGCCATTACCGCCACGTCATCGACAGCGCGCTCGACACCGCGATCGTCGGCATCGGCGCGAACGGGTGCGTGACCGCGTGGAGCAAGGGCGCGGAGGGCCTGTTCGGCTGGTCCGAGGCGGAGATGATCGGCGCGCCGCTCGCCCGCATCTTCACGCCCGAGGACCGCGCCCGGGGGTGCCCGGACGCCGAATTGCGGCGCGCGCGCGAGACCGGGCGGGCGCCCGACGAGCGCTGGCATGTCCGCCGCGACGGCAGCCGCTTCTATGCGTCCGGCGCGGTGACGCCGCTGGTCGGCGCCGGTGAGCGCGGCTTCGTCAAGAGCCTGCGCGACGTCACCGCGGAGCACGAGACCCGGCTCGCGCTCGACACCAGCCGCGAGCAGCTCGAGCTCGCCAACCGCGCCGCCCGGCTCGGCCGCTTCGATTATCGCCCGGCGGACGGCAGCCTGGTCTGGGACGATCGCTGTCGCGCGCTGTTCGGGCTGTCGCCGGATGCCCCGGTGACCTACGAGGCCGCCTTCCTCGCCGGGCTGCATCCCGACGATCGCGCGCGCGCCGCCGCCGAGGTCGCCGCCGCGCTGGATCCGGCCGGGCCGCGGACCCTCGACACAGAATACCGCACGATCGGCATCGCCGACGGGATCGAGCGCCACGTCTCGACGCACGGCCTCGCCTTCTTCGACGGCGAGACCCCGGTCCGATTGATCGGCGCGGTGCTCGACGTCACCGCCGATCGCCAGGCGCAGCAGCGCCTCGCCCAGGCCGAGGAGCGGCTGCGGCTCGCCGTGCGTGCGACCAACGATGCGATCTGGGACTGGGATCTGGTCACCGACAGCATCCACTGGAACGAGGCGCTCGCCACCGCCTACGGCCATTCCGGCGATGCGGTCGGTCCCGACGGCGGCTGGTGGATCGACCAAATCCACCCCGAGGATCGCGATCGCGTCGCGCACGGCATCCATGCGGTGATCGACGGCGACGCCAGCGACTGGACCGACACCTATCGCTTCCGCCGCGCCGACGGCAGCCATGCCGACGTCAAGGATCGCGGCTTCGTGATCCGCGACCGGCATGGCCGCGCGATCCGCATGATCGGCGCGATGCTCGACCAGAGCGAGGTGCGCTCGCTGCTCCGCCGGCTCGAGGCGCGCGCCAGCGGGCTCGCCGAAGAGGTCAAGGTCCGCACGCTCGAGCGCGACCGGCTGTGGGAGACGACCAGCGACCTGATGGCGACCGCCGGGCGCGATGGCTATCTCAAGCAGGTCAATCCGGCCTGGCGGCGGCTGCTCGGCTGGGACGAGGCGATGCTGCTGGGCAGCCCGATCCTGTCGCTGGTCGATCCCGCCGAGCATCCCGAGATGGTCGAGGTCGTCGCGCGGCTGGCGGCGGGCGAGACGGTGCGCGGCTTCGTCGATCGGATCCGGACGATCGACGGCGCCGAACGGACGATCATGTGGGACGCGGTGCCCGAAGGCGCGATGTTCTACATCGTCGGACGCGACCTGACCGAGCAGCGCGCGATGGAGGATCGGCTGCGTCAGTCGACCAAGATGGAGGCGGTCGGCCAGCTCACCGGCGGCATCGCGCACGACTTCAACAACATGCTGACCGGTATCATCGGCTCGCTCGATCTGCTCAAGCGCGACATGGCGATCGAGCGACGCGACCGGATCGCGCGGTACATCGATGCCGCCAGCACCTCGGCGCAGCGCGCGGCGGGGCTCACCCAGCGGCTGCTCGCCTTCTCGCGGCGTCAGTCGCTTGACGTCCGGCCGGTCGACGCCAACCGCCTGATCGTCGGCATGGAGGATCTGCTGCGCCGCACGCTCGGCGAGACGATCGGGCTCGAGATCGCGCTCGACGCCGATGCCTGGCCGGCGCGGACCGACGCCAACCAGCTCGAGAGCGCGGTGCTCAACCTCGCGATCAACGCGCGTGACGCGATGCCCGAGGGTGGCCGCCTGACGATCGAGACCGCCAATCTCGCACTCGACCGGCGCGATGCGGCGCGCGTCGCGGACGATCTCGCGCCGGGCGACTATCTCGTGGTCGCCGTGTCGGACACCGGCACCGGCATGTCCGCGGACGTCATCGCCAAGGCGTTCGACCCGTTCTTCACCACCAAGCCGATCGGGCAGGGCACCGGGCTCGGCCTGTCGATGATCTACGGCTTCGCCAACCAGTCCGGCGGCCATGCCCGCATCCGCTCCGAAGTCGGGCGGGGGACGACGATCAAGCTCTATCTGCCGCGCGCCGATACGCCGGCCGCGGACGATGCGGCGACGCCGGAGGCGCTGCCCCGCGCCGAGGCGGGCGAACGCGTGCTGGTGGTGGAGGACGATCCGGCGGTGCGGATGCTCGTCCTCGATGTGCTTGAGACGCTCGGCTATGCGGTCGAGGCAGCGGCGGACGGGCGCGCGGCGCTGCCGCTGATCGATACGATGACGCGGATCGATCTGCTCATCACCGATGTCGGCCTGCCCGGGCTCAACGGCCGCCAGGTCGCCGAGATCGCGCGCGAGCGGCATCCCGATCTGCCGGTGCTGTTTGTCACCGGCTATGCCGAGAAGGCGGCGGTGCGCGGCGGCTTCCTCGACGAGGGCATGGAGATGATTATCAAGCCGTTTGCGATCGACGTGCTGTCGGCGCGGATCCGCGCGATGATCGAGCGCTGACGAACCAGCGCGACGCTGCCGCGTTGGCGAGGGCATGACCGTCCTCGTCCCCGTGCTGTGCGATCAGCTGAGCCTCGATCTCGCCGCCCTGCGCGATCTCAATCGCGACGGGGCGGTGGTGCTGATGATCGAGGCGGAGGACGAGTTCCGCATCGTCAAGCACCACAAGAAGAAGATCGCGCTGATCCTGTCCGCGATGCGTCACTTCGCCGACACGCTGCGCGCGGACGGCTGGCGGGTCGATCATGTCGCGCTCGATGCCCCGGGCAATACCGGCAGCCTGACGAGCGAGGTCGCGCGCGCCGCCGCACGCCATGCCGCGACCGCGATCCGCGTCGTCGAGCCGGGCGAATGGCGGGTCAATGAAGAGATCAGGCGCTGGCCGCGGGCGATCGGCCTGCCGGTCGACATCCTGCCTGACGATCGCTTCGTCTGCGGCATCCTCGAGTTCCAGACCTGGGCGCAGGGGCGGCGCGAATTGCGCATGGAAAATTTCTATCGCGCGATGCGCCGCAAGACCGGACTGCTGATGGACGGCGACGATCCGGTCGGTGGCCAATGGAACTACGATCACAACAATCGCGCCCGGCCGCGACGCGGCATGAGCTATCCGCAGCCGATGCGCTTCGCGCCGGATGCCGTGACCGAGGACGTGCTGGCGCTGGTCGCGGCGCGGTTCGGCGATCATTTCGGATCGCTCGACGGGTTCGGCTTCCCGGTCACCCGCACCGAGGCGCGCCGCGCGCTCGGCCATTTCGTCAAGGTCGCGCTGCCCGATTTCGGCACCTATCAGGATGCGATGGTCCGTAACGAGCGCTTCCTGTTCCACGCCGTGCTGTCGCCCGCGATCAATTGTGGGCTGCTCTCGCCCGTCGAGGTCTGCGAGGCCGCGGTCGCCGCGTACGAGCGCGGCGACGCGCCGCTCAACGCGGTCGAGGGGTTCGTCCGCCAGATCATCGGCTGGCGCGAATATATCCGCGGCATGTACTGGCTCGAGATGCCCGGGCTCGCCACCGCCAACGCGCTCGGCGCCGACCGCCCGCTGCCCGACTTCTACTGGACCGGCGAGACCGACATGCTGTGCCTCGCGCAGGCAGTCGCCTCGACCCGCGACGAGGCCTATGCGCATCATATCGAGCGGCTGATGGTACTCGGCAATTTCGCGATGCTCGCCGGTGTCGATCCGCAGGCGATCTCGGACTGGTTCCTGGTCGTCTATGCCGACGCCCATGAATGGGTCGAGATGCCCAACGTGATCGGTATGAGCCAGTTCGCCGATGGCGGCCGGCTCGGCTCCAAGCCCTATGCGGCGGGCGGCGCGTACATCAACCGCATGTCCGACTATTGCGGCGCCTGCCGCTACGACGTGAAGCGCAAGACCGGCGAGGACGCCTGCCCGTTCAACGCGCTCTACTGGGATTTCC
>CAZZZX010000223.1:0-5545 GCA_964658585.1 uncultured Novosphingobium sp. | reverse complement strand
GCAGCGCGCGATCGCAGCGCTGCCGCCAGGACAGGCAGCCGTGTCGCAGCGATCAGGATTGCGCGGGGGCCGCCTCGGCGAGTGTCCGCGCCTCGCTCTGGTCGATCGCCGCCACCGCCGCGAGCGCGCCTGTCGCCGCGGCCGCGAGACCGGTGTCGCTCCGCGTCTCGGGCGCCTCGCTCGCCGCCTGGAGCGCGAGCAGCGCCTGGGTCACCGGCTCGCGCGCCGCCTGCATTCGCGAGAGCCCGACCTGCGCTGCGGTCCAGTCGTCGCTGCCGATCGGCGCGTCATGGCCGCGCGCCAGCGCCGGACGCGCCGCCTCGAATGCACGGCGGAACGCGGCGTCGCCGGCCCGCGCCTGCTCGACCAGCGGCGCGTAGCGCCCGTCCGCGACGCCGCTCGCGGTGCCGGCGGGTGCCGGCTTCGCCACCGGCTCGGCGAGCGACATCGTCTCGATCGGCCGCAACGCGAGCGAGGGATAGCGCGTCGGCTCGCCGCATCCGCCGAGCACCAGCAGGCTCGCGGAGACGATCGGCAGGGCAAGAGCGTGGGCGCGGCGCATGGCCCCGTCCTAGCAGCCGCGCCGCACCTCGCAATGGGGTTGCGCGACCGCCCCGACCCGACTAGAGGGCACGACCTAACGCGCCCGTAGCTCAGCTGGATAGAGCATCAGACTACGAATCTGAGGGTCGGACGTTCGAATCGTTCCGGGCGCACCAACGGTTTTCCGCCGGAAAGCGGGCAGAGGCCGGGTCAGAAATGGCCCGGCCTTTTCGCGCCCAGCAATCACGGAGTAAGCACGGGAGGAGATTTCGCGATGGGGGGTCAGTGGGATCTCGTGCAGGAGCAATGCGAGGGTGACGTGATCAGCACCGCGCTGCTGCTGGCCCGCTGGCGCAAGCTGCACGATCCCCGTCTTGCGGCAGACATCGCCGAGAATCGCATCCTGCGCCGCGTGATCGAGCTTCGTACCGGGCGCGGCTATATCGGCGCACCAGAAGCCCGGCGATCGGCGCATTTCAAGGCCCAGGTCGCGAAGGCAGACAATGACGCGCTTATCCTCCCGCCATGGCTGTTGGACGCCGCCTGACAAGATCTTCGAATGATCCTGGGGCGCTAGGCCTCAGAATCAGCGGTTTTGACGAGCAGCCCGGCGGCATGGTGTAGATTCCATCGGTCGTGACGGGACGTCCTGCTGGAATTCGTCGGCGACCCGCCTCGCGAAAGACAAGGCTTCCTTAATTGGTGCCATGTCGATCGACATATCGATCTACTTGTAGGTCATCCACTGCGCCCGCCTGTGTGCGGATCAGGATCGTCCAACGGATATCGTCGGCGGCTCCATCGGCTAATGAATATTGATGTATCAGGCATTTCAGCGCATCGGGTTCGCGCTTCAGTGTCTTGCACTCGCCACCGACGTCTTTCAGCACACGCTGTGCTTCTGCGATATCTGTCCCAGGCGGGAGTGCTTTCCTTATTTCGCCGCTCGCGGCAGATAGACCTCCACCTTGGCCATATACGGATTCGAGTTGCCAGAACCCCGGCATAGCTGCTTCCGTGCCGGTGGCGAAAGTGGGCCCAGCGCTTAGCAGAACGTAGAGCAAGGCGGGCACCCAATAGCGGTCAATCATGATCGTTGTCCTTCTGGTGCTGAATGAATTTCCGTCAGCCACCGGCAGCTTCCATCGTCGTTGTGCGGGAGGCGGTCCTGGGGGTGATGTCGGGCGACCATCCGCCGCCCAGTGCCCTGATCAGGCCAACACTGGCCTGCAGGCGGACGGTGTCGATCCGCAGCGCCTCACGTCGGGTCTGCAACGCGGTTGTCTGTGCGGTGACGACATCGAGATAGGTGACCGCGCCCTTGACATAGCGATTGAGCGAAAGCGCCTCGGTCTGGCCCGCCTGCTTCACTGCGCGATCTTCCGCAGCAGCTTCCACACCGAGATGATGGAGTTGCGCGATCCCGTCTTCGACTTCCTGGAACGCGGTCAGTACGCGACCACGATAGTTAGCAGTCGCTTGCGTCCAGGCGGCACGTGCGACCGCAAGCTGAGCGCGGCGACGCCCACCGTCGAACAGGTTGAGCACCGCGCTCGGCCCGATCGACCAGAAGATGTTGGGCGCGGTGAACAGACCCGGCAGACCGGTATTCTGAAAGCCGCCCTGTCCGCCAAGCGAGATGGATGGGAAGAATGCCGCCTTCGCGACGCCAATCTCGGCATTGGCGGCGAACATCTGCCGCTCCGCCGATGCGACGTCGGGCCGCCGTTGCAGCAGCGTCGAAGGCAGGCCGACGGGCACCTCGGGGACCGACAGTTCGATCGCCGCAGGCGGTATCGAGAAGGAAGATGCTGGCACGCCGACGAGGCTCGCGATGGCATGTTCCGTGAGCGCACGAGAAGCCTGCACATTGGCAAGCTGCGCCTGAGCGTCCGCCAGTTCGGCGCCCGATCGACCTGTATCGACGCCCGAGGCGATCCCACCCTGGAAGCGCCGACGGGTCATCGCGTCGGCCTTCGCGAAGGCGTCGACGGTCGCGGATAACAGGCGCAGTTGTCGATCCTCGCCGCGTAGAGCGATGTAGCTCGAGGCAAGTTGCGCCTCGAGGCTCAGCCGGATGGCTGCGAGGTCGTCGGCGCTGGCCGTGGCTTCGGCGCGTCCCGCTGCGACCGCGTTGCGGACGCGTCCCCAAAGATCGAGCTCGTAGCCCGCCTCGCCGCCGACCGTGTCCGCCGGATACAGATCAGGCTGGTTGCTACCTCGCAACGGGCGATTATCGGATTGCCGGTTGTCGGTAATGCTGGTGTCGATGCCGATGTGGGGGAAGAGCCCCGAACGCGCCTCGGCGAGATAGGCGTTGGCTTCGTCGGTGCGGCCGACGGCGGCGGCGAGCGTCGGATTGCCGTCGGCCAGCTGCGCTTCGAGCCGGTTGAGCGTCGCGTCTGCGTAGAGCGCCCACCAGTCGCCGCGCGGTGCGGTGTCGGCGGGCGCCGCTGGCGTCCAGGGGCCGGACTCCTTGAAGGCCGCAGGCGTGGGGGGCACGGGCGGATGATAGGCCGGCGCGAAGGAGCAACCGGCTACCGATGCGATCAAGGCGATCCCGGCGATGGCACGGGCGCGCTCAGCCATGGTCGGCGGTTCCGATCCGCACGGTCTCGCCCTGCGCGAGCGAGTCGGGCGGATTGTCGACGATCCGCTGACCGGCGCCGAGGCCGGCGGTGACTTCGAGCGTGCCGCCGAGATCGCGGCCCAGCGTCACCGGTTGCATGCGCACATGATCGTCAGGACCGACCAGCGCGACCTGCGTGCCTTGAGCTCGGAAAATCAGCGCGCTCGACGGGATCGTCACCGTGCCCGCCTGATCGGGGACCGCGAAACGTACCTGTGCGTAGCCACCCGGCTTGAGCGCGTCTTGCGGATTGTCGGCGACGAGCTGAACCTGCAGCGTGCCGCTCTGCTGCGCGATCGACCCAGAGGTTCCGACGACACGGGCCGGGTAGCTCCGGCCGGGATGATCGGGCATGGTCAGCGTCGCCATCAGCCCGGGGCGCATCGCGCTTGCATAGGCTTGTGGCACATTGACGTAGATGCGGATGCGATGGACGTCGGCTACCGCGAACAACGGTTGCTGTACGCTGGCGCCGGGACCGACGAGATCGCCGATCTCGGCGTTGCGCTGCGTGACGATGCCGGCGAAGGGCGCCCGGACGGTGGCATAGTCGCGCTGCGCCAGCAGGCGCCCGAGCGCGGCCCGCGCGCCCTGCACCGCGGCCGTCTTGACCGCGAGATCGCCGTTCTTCTCGTCGGCTTCCTGCTTCGAGACCGATGCCGTGGAGAGCAGGTCGTTCCAGCGTGCGGCCGTGCTCCGGGCCAGCCCTGCATTGGCGCGCGCGCTCGCGAGATCCGCGCGCGCCTGGGCGATCTGCTGGTCGAGTTCGGGCGTGTCGATCAGACCCAGCGGCGTTCCCGCGACGACGCTGGCGCCGATGTCGCGATACCAGGCCTTCACATAGCCACCGACCCGCGCATAGAGCTTGGCGGCGTTCCATGCTTCCATCGTCCCGGGTAGCGTCAATCCGGAGGTATTCGCCGACGTCCCGACGGTGACGAGATGGACGGTTGGAACGGCACGCGCATTCGACCAGCTTGCTGCCGCCTGCGTATCTCGCGTCCGCTCGATAACCCCTAGGATGACGACAGCCGCAGCGATCAGGACTGCGACGATCCCGGCGATGCGGAGCCCCTTCGGCGCACGGCTCAGGGTTTCGGATGTGATATCATGCATGAACGGGCAATCCATTCGAGGTCCGCGGCCCCGCGTCGCGGACAACCCGCGCCTCACGCCTGTGCGCGATGGCGAACATCACCGGCACGAAGACGAGCGTCGCGATCGTCGCGCAGATCAGGCCGCCGATCACGGCACGGCCGAGCGGCGCATTCTGCTCGCCACCTTCGCCTAGGCCGAGCGCCATCGGCGCCATGCCGATGATCATCGCCAGCGCGGTCATCAGCACCGGCCGGAAGCGCGTCGAGCCGGCTTCGAGCGCCGCCGCAAAGGAATCACCGAGAACCCCGAGACGCTCACGCGCAAAGCTGACGACGAGTACGGAGTTGGCGGTCGCGACGCCCATGCACATGATCGCGCCGGTCAGCGCCGGGACCGAGAGCGGTGTGTGCGTCGCGAACAGCATCCAGACGGTTCCGGCGAGCGCTGCGGGTAATGCGGAAACGATCACCGCGGGATCGACCCACGACTGGAAGTTGACGACGATCAGCAGGTAGATCAGCGCGACCGCACCGATCAGCCCGAGGATGAGGCCGCCGAACGCCTGGTTCATCGTCTGGACCTGCCCGCGCAGCGTGACCGTCGCGCCTTTAGGGCGATCGCCTGCAGTCGCCTGCAGGACACGATCAATATCCGCGGCGACCGCGCCCAGGTCGCGGCCCTGCGTCGTCGCATAGACGTCGAACGCGGGCTGGACCGCGTAGTGCGAGACGACCGCCGCGGACAGCTCGCGGTGCATCGTGCCGAGCGCACCGAGGATCTGGTAGTCGCCCGGCTTGCTGCCGGTCACCGGCAGATTGTCCATCTCGGACAGACTGTCCGTGCGATATTGCGGGGTCTGGACGACGATCGGGTATGAAACGCCGTTCTTGGGATTGAGCCAGAAGGCGGGTGCAACCTGGAAACTGCCCGCAAGATTGACCGCGAGACTGCGCGTGACGTCGTTCTCGGTAATACCGAGGCGGCCGGCCTGCGCGCGATCGACGTCAAAGCCCAGTTCGGGATAGTCGTTCGCCTGCTGGAGGCGCACGTCCGCGATGCCGGCGATGGACTGCAGTTTGGCGACGAGTTCGTGCGCATACGCCTCGCCCGCCCTGGTGTCGGGCCCGGCGATCTGGACGTCGATCGGCGCGGGCGCGCCGAAGTTGAGGATCTGGCTGATGATGTCCGCGGGCAGGAAGGAGAAGACCGAGCCCGGAAAATCGTCGGGCAGCACGCGGCGTAGCGTGCGCACATAGCCCGCGGTCGGCGCATGGT
>CAZZZX010000222.1:0-5558 GCA_964658585.1 uncultured Novosphingobium sp. | reverse complement strand
CGGTCTCGTCCAAGCCCGCCGAGGTCCGCATGGGCTCGGGCAAGGGTGCGCCCGAATTCTGGGTCGCGCGCGTCCGTCCCGGCCGCATCCTGTTCGAGCTCGAGGGTGTCGCCGGGCCGCTCGCCGCCGAGGCGTTCAGCCGCGCCGCGGAGAAGCTGCCGATCAAGGTCAAGGTCGTCGCCCGTCTCGGCGACTTCAGCCATCTGACTGCGGAGGCCTGAGCCATGGCGAAGAAGAACGAGCCCAAGAAGGACGACATCAAGGTCGCCACCGACGACCAGCTGTCGACCCAGCTTTCCGAGCTGAAGCGCGAGCAGTTCAACCTGCGCTTCCAGGCCGCGACCGGCCAGCTCGAGAAGCCGAGCCGCGTCCGTGTGGTCCGCCGCACGATCGCCCGCATCAAGACCGCCCAGGTGGCTCGCGCCGCCTCGGCCGAGAAGTAAGGAGCAACCAGCCATGCCGAAGCGCGTGCTGACCGGAACGGTGGTCTCCGACAAGACCGACAAGACCGTGATCGTCTCCGTCGAGCGCCGTGTGAGCCACGCGCTCTACGGCAAGATCATCAAGCGGTCGAAGAAGTATCACGCGCACGACGAGGCGAACGAGTTTCACACCGGTGAGACCGTCCGCATCGAGGAGTGCGCGCCGATCTCGAAGCTCAAGACCTGGAAGGCGATCGGCCGCATCGGCGCCGAGATCGCCGTCCCGATCCCCACCGACAACGCATAAGGAAGGACTGACACCATGATTCAGATGCAGTCCAACCTGGAAGTCGCCGACAATTCGGGCGCCAAGCGCGTCCAGTGCATCAAGGTGCTCGGCGGCTCCAAGCGGCGGTTCGCGACGGTCGGCGACATCATCGTCGTCTCGATCAAGGAAGCGGCACCGCGCGGGAAGGTCAAGAAGGGCGACGTTCACCGCGCCGTGATCGTCCGCACCGCCAAGGACATCCATCGCGCGGACGGCTCGACCATCCGCTTCGACGGCAATGCCGCGGTCCTCGTCAACAAGAACGAGGAGCCGATCGGCACCCGTATCTTCGGCCCGGTGGTCCGTGAGCTGCGTGCGCGCAACCACATGAAGATCATCAGCCTCGCACCCGAGGTGCTGTGATGAGCGCATTGAAGATCAAGAAGGGCGACAAGGTCGTCGTCCTCAGCGGCAAGGACAAGGGCAAGACCGGCACGGTCGCGCGCGCGATGCCCAAGGACGGCAAGGTCGTCGTCACCGGCATCAACGTCGCGACCCGTCATCGCAAGCCCACCCAGGCCAATCCGCAGGGCGGGCTCGAGAAGATCGAGGCGCCGATGCACGTCAGCAAGGTCGCGATCGCGACCGCCGACGGCAAGCCGACGCGCGTCCGCTTCGAGACCAAGGACGGCAAGAAGGTCCGCGTCGCGGTCAAGACCGGGGAGACGATCGATGGCTGATGGCTACAAGGCGCGGCTGCAGAAGCAGTATGAGGACACGATCGTCGCCGCGATGACCGAGAAGTTCGGTTACAAGAACGCGATGCAGGTCCCGAAGATCGAGAAGATCGTGCTCAACATGGGTGTCGGCGACGCCACCCAGGACAAGAAGCGCGTCGACCAGGCGGCCGGCGAGATGGAGCTGATCGCGGGGCAGAAGCCCGTCATCACCAAGGCGAAGAAGTCGATCGCGCAGTTCAAGCTGCGCGAGGGCATGCCGATCGGCTGCAAGGTCACGCTGCGCCGCGAGCGGATGTACGAGTTCCTCGACCGCTTCGTGACGATCGCGCTGCCGCGTGTCCGCGACTTCCGGGGCCTCAACCCCAAGTCGTTCGACGGCAACGGCAATTACGCGACCGGCCTCAAGGAGCAGCTGATCTTCCCGGAGATCAGCTACGACAAGGTCGACCGCATCCGCGGCATGGACGTGATCATCACGACCAGCGCGACCACCGACGATGAAGCTCGCGAGCTGCTGCGTCTCTTCGGCTTCCCCTTCCCGCAGGAAGAGAAGACCGAAGAGAAGCAGGCGGCCTGAGTAGAGAGAGAACTTAAGTCATGGCGAAACTGAGTTCCATTCTGAAGAACGAGCGCCGTCGTGCGCTCGTCAAGAAGACCGCTCCCAAGTACGCGAAGCTGAAGGCGATCGCGGACGACGAGAGCCTGGACGAGGGCGAGCGGCTGATCGCGCGCCTGCGGATGGCGGAGCTGCCGCGCAACGGCAATCCGACCCGCATCCGCAACCGGTGCGAGCTCACCGGTCGTCCGCGCGGATATTACCGCAAGTTCCGGCTGGCGCGCGTGATGCTGCGCGATCTCGCCAACAAGGGGATGATCCCCGGCGTGACCAAGTCGAGCTGGTGAGGGCATAAGATATGGCGATCAACGATCCCGTGGGCGATCTGCTCACCCGCATCCGCAACGGCCAGCGCGCGCGCAAGGACTCGGTCCTCTCGCCCGCGTCCAAGCTGCGGACCCGTGTGCTCGACGTGCTCCAGCGCGAGGGCTATATCCGCGGCTATTCCGAGGAGGCCGTGAACGAGCATCCCGGCATCCGCATCGAGCTGAAATATTTCGAGGGGCAGCCGGCGATCCAGCACGTCGCCCGCGTCTCGAAGCCGGGTCGGCGCGTGTACAGCGGTTCGCAGGAACTGCCGCGCGTCCGCAACGGTCTCGGCATCACCATCGTCTCGACGCCACGTGGCGTTCTGTCCGACGCGGAAGCGCGCGAGCAGAATGTCGGCGGCGAGGTCCTCGCGGAGGTCTTCTGATGAGCCGCATCGGTAAAAAGCCCGTGCCCGTCCCGGCTGGCGTCACCGCCAGCATCGCCGACGGCGTGCTGTCGATGAAGGGGCCCAAGGGCACCCTCGCGATCGATATGGTCTCCGAGGTGAGCTACGCGATCGAGGACGGCAACGTCGCGGTCGCGCCCGCCAACGATACCAAGCGCGCACGCGCCTTCTGGGGTATGCAGCGGACCCTGGTGCAGAACCTCGTCACCGGCGTGACGACGGGCTTTACCAAGACGCTGCAGATCACCGGCGTCGGTTATCGCGCGGCGGTGCAAGGCAAGAATCTCAAGCTGCAGCTCGGCTACAGCCACGATGTCGATTTCGCGATCCCGGAAGGGATCACGATCGCGACGCCGGACCCGACGACGATCAACATCTCGGGCAATGACAAGCAGCAGGTCGGCCAGGTCGCCGCCGAGATCCGTCGCTGGCGCAAGCCCGAGCCGTACAAGGGCAAGGGCATCAAGTACGCGGGCGAGTTCATCTTCCGCAAGGAAGGGAAGAAGAAGTAAGATGGCCAAGCTTTCCGTCTTCGCCAAGCGCCGCCAGCGCGTCCGCACCGCGCTCCGCGCCAAGGGCGGCGGGCGTCCGCGCCTGTCGATCCATCGCTCGGGCCGGCATATCTACGCCCAGATCATCGACGACGCCGCGGGCCACACCGTCGCCGCCGCCTCGACGATCGACAAGGACGTCAAGGGCCAGTCCTCGGGCGCCGGCATCGCCGCCGCCTCCGAGGTCGGCAAGCGCGTCGCCGAGCGTGCCAAGGCCGCGGGCGTCTCGACCGTCGTGTTCGATCGCGGCGGCTTCCTGTTCCATGGGCGGGTCAAGGCGCTCGCCGATGCCGCCCGCGAAGGCGGTCTGGAGTTCTGATGATGGCTGACGAAACGCAGAACGAGGCGCCCGTCGCCGACGTGCAGGCTGCCCCCGAGGGCGCTCCCCCGCCGCGTGAGGGCCGCGGGCCCCGTGGCGGCCGTGGCCGCGGCGGTGGCGACAATCGCGGCCGTGGCGGTCGCGACGGCAATCGTGGTCGGCGCGACAATAATCGCGGCGGCGACGATGGCGGCGAGGAGTTCGTCGAGAAGCTGGTCCACATCAACCGCGTCTCGAAGACGGTGAAGGGCGGCAAGCGCTTCGGCTTCGCGGCGCTGGTCGTGGTCGGCGACGCCAAGGGTCGCGTCGGCTTCGGTCACGGCAAGGCGCGCGAAGTCCCGGAGGCGATCTCCAAGGCGACCGCGGCGGCCAAGAAGTCGATGATTCGCGTGCCGTTGAAGGACGGCCGCACGCTGCATCACGACGGCAACGGCCATTTCGGTGCGGGTCTCGTCACGCTGCGCTCGGCGCCGCAGGGCACCGGCATCATCGCGGGCGGCCCGATGCGCGCGATCTTCGAATCGCTCGGGGTTCACGACGTGGTGACCAAGTCGGTCGGCACCTCCAATCCCTACAACATGATCCGCGCTACCTTCGAGGCGCTCAAGGATCAGACCAGCCCCAAGTCCGTGGCCTCGCGTCGCGGCAAGAAGATCGCCGACCTGCTCGGCCGCGGCGGCTCGCAGAGCGCCGAGGCCGATGCGGCCGTGATCGCGGAGTAAGACAGATGGCGCCCAAGACTCCGGGAAAGACCCTCAAGGTGACCCAGATCGGTTCGCCGATCCGCCGGACCCCCGATCAGCGCGCGACGCTGATCGGGCTCGGCCTCAACAAGATGCACCGCACCCGCGAACTCGAGGACAGCCCCGAGGTCCGCGGCATGATCCGCAAGGTGCAGCATATGGTGATGGTCGAGGGCTGACCCAGCACGAGACTGCAGGGGCCGCATCGGCAGGGCGTCTCGATTGACTCCTCGCCGGGGCGGCCCTTATCCTTTCGGGAAACAGGCGAGGGCTTGCTCGCTTTTCCGAGGGGCAGGCTGATGATCAACAATGTGCAGGTGCTGCGCGGATTCGCCGCGTTCCTCGTCTTGCTGGCGCATTCGGTGGGCTACAACGAGAGGCTGCTCGATCCGATCTTCGGTGTCGGTACGCGCGGCGTCGATCTGTTCTTCGTCATCAGTGGCTTCGTCATGGTGTTGACGACGAGCAAGCGGCCGGTGACGCCCGTCCAGTTCCTGCTCAACCGCGCGATCCGGATTGTGCCGCTCTACTGGATCCTGACGCTGGCGGTGTTCGCGATCGCGCTGGTCGCGCCGCAACTGCTCAAGGCGACCCGCGCGGATTATGGCGAGCTCGTCAAATCGCTGTGTTCATCCCGTTCGCGAAAAGCAACGGGGTGATCCAGCCGACGCTGTTCCCCGGCTGGTCGCTCAACTACGAGATGTTCTTCTACGTGCTGTTCGGCGCGGCGCTGCTGATCCCCGGGCCGGCGAAGCGCGTCGGGATCGTGTCCGCGGCGCTGGTCCTGCTCGTCCTCGGCGGGATGGCCGTGCATCCGAGCGCCGCCTGGGCGCGCTTCTATACGTCGAGCGTGATGATCGAGTTCGCGTTCGGAATGGGGATCGGCCTGATCTATCCGCGGCTGTGCGAGCGACCGCCCTCGGTCGTGCTGGCGCTGGCGCTGGTGGCGATCGGCGTCGTCGATCTGATCGGCATTCCGTTGCTCGTGCCCGACTATCCGCATCTGCTCAGCGGCTTCGGCGGATCGCTGGTGGTGATCGGGGTGCTCGTGCTGGTGGCGCGCGGGTTCGGCGTGTCCAGTCCGTCGCTGCTGCTGTTCGGGGCGGCGAGCTATTCGCTCTACCTGGTCCACGCCTTTCCGCTGCTCGCGATCGAAAAGGTCGCGCAGGATCACGGCATCGATC
>CAZZZX010000221.1:5077-5576 GCA_964658585.1 uncultured Novosphingobium sp. | reverse complement strand
GAGCGCATCCTTGGTAAGGCTGAGGTCGTGAGTTCAATCCTCACCGGCAGCACCAGCACTGTTTAGGACGATTGTCCGCACCGGCCTTTGTCCTGAACATCGGGATCGCAGGATGCGATCCTTCCGATCCGGTCCCGCCACACCGGTTGCCCCGAGCGCGTGCGTTCCCTAACTGTTCGAGCGTGACCGACCCCTTGCCCGCCGCCAGCGCCGAAGCCGCCTATCTCGCCGGACTCAACCCGCCCCAGCGGGAGGCGGTGCTCACCGTGGAGGGGCCGGTGCTCGTGCTCGCGGGCGCAGGCACCGGCAAGACCGCGGCGCTGACGGCGAGGCTCGCGCATCTCATCGCAACGCGCCGCGCCTGGCCGAGCGAGATCCTCGCGGTCACCTTCACCAACAAGGCCGCGCGCGAGATGCGCGAACGCGTCCACCGGATCGTCGGAGATGCGGTCGAAGGGATGCCGTGGCTCGGCACCTTCCATTCGGTCGCCGCCAGGAT
>CAZZZX010000221.1:0-5067 GCA_964658585.1 uncultured Novosphingobium sp. | reverse complement strand
GCCGAGCTCGTCGGGCTGCAATCCAACTTCACCATCCTCGATACCGACGACCAGCTCCGCCTGCTCAAGCAGCTCATCCAGGCCGCCGGCATCGACGAGAAACGCTGGCCGCCACGCCAGCTCGCCGGATTGATCGACCGCTGGAAGAACCGCGGCTGGACGCCCTCGGAGGTCGAGCCGCAAGAGAGCGAAGGCTATGCCAACGGCAAGGGCGCAGAGCTCTACGCGGCCTACCAGCAGCGATTGCGCGCGGTGAACGCCTGCGACTTCGGAGATCTGCTGCTCCACATGCTGGTGATCCTCAAGACGCATCGCGACGTGCTCGAGACGTACCAGAAGCGCTTCCGCTACGTGATGGTCGACGAGTATCAGGATACCAACGCCTCGCAATATCTCTGGCTGCGGCTGCTCGCGCAGAGCCATCGCAACATCTGCTGCGTCGGCGACGACGACCAGTCGATCTATTCGTGGCGCGGCGCCGAGGTCGCCAACATCCTGCGCTTCGAGCATGATTTTCCCGGCGCCGCGGTGATCCGGCTCGAACAGAATTACCGCTCGACACCACATATCCTCGCCGGCGCCAGCGCGGTGATCGCCAACAATGGCGAGCGGCTCGGCAAGACGCTGTGGACCGCGCTCGACGCGGGCGAGCGGATCGGCGTGATCGGCGTGTGGGACGGACCCGAAGAGGCGCGCCGCGTCGCCGAGGAGATCGATGCGCAGCGCCGCCGCGACGGCACCAGCTACGACCAGTGCGCCATCCTGGTGCGCGCGCAGCACCAGACCCGCGAGTTCGAGGACCGGTTCATCGCCACCGGCCTGCCCTATCGCATCGTCGGCGGTTTCCGCTTCTACGAGCGTGCCGAAATCAGGGACGCGCTCGCCTATCTGCGCATCGTCCACCAGCCCGCCGACGATCTAGCCTTCGAGCGGATCGTCAACACCCCCAAGCGCGGGCTTGGCGACAAGGCGGTGGCACGCATCCATCAGCTCGCTAGCGCGCGGGGCGTGCCGCTGACCGTCGCGGCGGCGATGCTGTGCGATACCGACGAACTGACCGGCGCGGCGCGCAAATCGCTCGGCAGGCTGGTCGGCGACATCGCGCGCTGGCGCGATCTGGCGAACGATCTCGCGCACCCCGAGCTCTGCCGCCAGATTCTCGACGAGAGCGGCTATACCGCGATGCTTCAGGCGGATCGCTCGCCCGAGAGCGCCGGGCGGCTGGAGAACCTTACCGAGCTGGCGCGCGCGATGGAGGATTACGAGACGCTCGGCGGCTTTCTCGAGCATGTCAGCCTGGTGATGGACAACGACGCCAACGATGCCGGGCAGCCCAAGGTGACGATCATGACGATCCACGCCGCCAAGGGGCTGGAATACGACACCGTCTTCTTGGTCGGATGGGAGGAGGGGCTGTTCCCCTCGCAGCGCGCGATCGACGAGGGCGGCACCAAGAGCCTCGAGGAGGAGCGCCGCCTCGCCTATGTCGCGATCACCCGCGCACGAAGGCGCTGCGTCATCATCCACGCCGCCAATCGCCGCATCTACGGGCAATGGACCTCGTCCATCCCGTCGCGCTTCGTCGGCGAGCTGCCCGACGAGCATGTCGAGAGCGAGACGACGATGAGCGGCGGCGAATCGCTGTGGCGCGCGCAGTGGAGCGAGCGCGCCGATCCCTTCGCGCATCTCGAGCGCGGCTCGGGCCGCGGCCCCGGCTGGGCGCGCGCGGCGGCACTCGGCGATCCCGCGGCGCGCAGCGGCAACGGCGCGCGCGTGCTCGAGGTCAAGGCGTCGGCGGCGAGTTACGCCGCCAAGCCGCGCGGCGACGTGACGATCGGCCAGCGCGTGTTCCATGCGAAGTTCGGCTATGGGCGCGTCGACACGATCGAGGGCAACAAGCTCGGCATCGAGTTCGAGCAGGCCGGCGCCAAGCATGTGCTGGACAGTTTCGTCACGCCCGCCTGACGCGTGCGCGACCGGCGCCTGCGTCGTGCGTTGCGCCCCTGAACCCGAGACGGAGACGGACATGCCCCACGCGACGACTGAGGACGGGACGACACTCTATTATAAGGATTGGGGACACGGCCCGGCGATCGTGCTGATCCATGGCTGGCCGCTCCAGGCGGATAGCTGGGA
Source organism: uncultured Novosphingobium sp. (assembly GCA_964658585.1). GTDB lineage: Bacteria > Pseudomonadota > Alphaproteobacteria > Sphingomonadales > Sphingomonadaceae > Solisphingomonas. Next base: position 2,931 of record CAZZZX010000221.1, on the reverse strand, counting down.
CGATATCGCCTATCCGCTGGTCGAGGCCGGCCATCGCGTGATCGCCTATGACCGGCGCGGCTTCGGCCGCTCGGCACAGCCCTGGGACGGTTACGACTACGACACGCTGAGCGACGATCTCGCCGCAGTCACCGCGGCGGCGGGGCTCGAAAGCTTCGCTCTCGCCGGATTCTCGATGGGTGGCGGCGAGGTCGTGCGCTACATGAGCCGGCATGGCGGCAAGGGCGTGACCCATGTCGCCCTGATCGCTTCGGTCGTGCCGGGCCTGCTCAAGTCGGCGAACAATCCCGATGGGCCGGAGGGCACGCTGTTCGAGCAGATCAAGGAAGGCATCGTCGCCGACCGACCCAAATTCTTCGCCGATTTCCTGCCGGACTTCTACGGCGTCGGCCTGATCTCGAGCCCGGTGAGCAAGCCGGTGATCGAATGGTCGCTCGACATGGTGATGCAGGCCAGCCTGCGCGCCACATTGGCCTGTGTCGATGCCTGGGGCCGCACCGATTTCGCGCCCGATCTGCCTGCAATCCACGTGCCCACGCTGATCGTCCACGGCACCGGCGACCAGACCGTGCCGATCGACGTCACCGCCCGCCGCGCGGCGCGGCTGATGCCGCACGCGACGCTGATCGAATATGAGGGTGCCCCGCACGGCCTGCCCGGCACCCACAAGGAACGGCTCGCGCACGATTTGATCGCGTTCCTGGGAGAATGATCGAGACGCGACGGCAAGGTCTTTCCCGTTCGTGCCGAGCCTGTCGACGCGCTGTCCTTTTCCTTGGGGAAGGCAAGCCCGGCGCTTCGACAAGCCCGGTGCGGATGGGGATTCGGGACGAGCCGAGAGGATTGAAACCCGACCTATCCCGATAGCGTGCTTTGATAGCGTTGCGAGCGGCTATGGCCATGCCTAAGGCAGCGGCGATGGAGTCGCCGCCCCGCCACCCGTTCCGCTATCGCGACTACCGGCTGTATTTCGCCGGGCGGGCGATGTCGACGATCGGGCAGCTCTGCATGGTCATCGTCATCGGCTGGCAGGCCTATGACATCGCGCGCCGTACGATGGACGTTCACGACGCCTCGCTCCAGCTCGGCTGGATCGGCGTCGCGCAGTTCACGCCGCTGCTGGTGCTGACCCTGCTCACCGGCTGGCTCGCCGATCGCGTCGATCGGCGGTGGATCGCGCGCGCCTCGACCATGCTCGAGATCGCGTGCGCGGCGACGCTGGCGACGCTGGCCTGGAATCATGCGACCACGCTGCCTGCGCTGTTCGCGGTCGCCGCCATGCTGGGCGTCGCCCGCGCCTTCGCCGGGCCGGCGCTGCAGGCACTCGCTCCCAACCTCGTCCCCGCAGCGGTGCTGCCGACGGCGATCGCGCTGAGTTCGATCGCCTGGCAATCGGGATCGGTGGTCGGGCCCGCGCTGGGCGGCTATCTCTACGCGGTGGCGAGCTGGGTGCCCTATGCGGTCAGCACCGCGCTGTTCTGCGGGACGCTCGCCTGCCTGCTGCTGCTTCGCCCGCTGCCCCCGCGCACGCAGAGCCCGCGCGGCAACCCGTGGTCGCAGATGGTCGACGGGCTCGCCTATGTGCGCAAGAACCGTATCGTGCTCGGCGCGATCTCGCTCGATCTGTTCGCGGTGCTGCTCGGCGGCGCGACGGCGATGCTGCCCGTCTATGCGCGCGACATACTGCATGTCGATGCCGCCGGGCTGGGCGACCTGCGCGCGGCGCCCGCGGTGGGCTCGGCGACGATGGCGCTGATCTTCGCGTTCCGCCCGCTGCGCACGCAGGTCGGCGTCAAGATGCTGATCGCGGTCGGCGTGTTCGGTCTCGCGACGATCGGCTTCGGCCTGTCGCGCTCGATGCCGGTGTCGCTCGCCTGCCTGGCGCTGCTCGGCGCCGCCGACATGGTGTCCGTCTATGTCCGCTCGTCGCTGATCCAGATCTGGACCCCCGATGCGATGCGCGGGCGGGTCGGCGCGGTCTCGTCGCTTTTCATCTCGGGCTCGAACGAGCTCGGCGAGGCCGAGAGCGGCTTCCTCGCCGGGCTGATCGGCCCGGTGCCCGCGGTGGTGCTGGGCGGCGCGGGCGCGATGCTGGTGGCGATCGGCTGGAGCCGCTGGTTCCCCGAGCTGCCGCGCGCACGGACCTTCGACCCACCCGAACGAGATCCCGTCCCGATAATGGAGAAGGCAGCATGAAGGCCGGCAACATTCTGGCGACGATCGGCGATACGCCGCATGTCCGCTACGCGCGCATCTTTCCTGATGCCGAAGTGTGGATCAAGTCCGAGCGGACCAACCCCGGCGGCTCGATCAAGGACCGCATCGCGCTCGCGATGATCGAGGATGCGGAAGCCTCGGGTGCGCTCCAGCCCGGCGGCACGATCATCGAGCCGACCTCGGGCAATACCGGGATCGGCCTCGCGATGGTCGCCGCGGTGAAGGGCTACAAGCTCGTGCTGGTGATGCCCGAGAGCATGTCGCTCGAACGGCGCCGGCTGATGCTCGCCTATGGCGCGACATTCGACCTCACCCCGCGCGAGAAGGGCATGAAGGGCGCGATCGAGCGCGCCGGCGAGCTCGCCGCGACGACGCCCGGCGCGTGGATCCCGCAGCAGTTCGAGAATCCCGCCAATATCGCGGTGCATGTCCGCACCACCGCGCAGGAGATCCTCGCCGACTTCGCCGACACGCCGATCGACGCGCTGGTCACCGGCGTCGGCACCGGAGGACACATCACCGGCGTCGCGCAGGTTCTCAAGGCGAGCTGGCCGTCGATCAAGATCTTCGCGGTCGAGCCCACGCTGTCGCCGGTGATCTCGGGCGGCCAGCCCGGCCCGCACCCGATCCAAGGCATCGGCGCGGGCTTCGTCCCCGCCAATCTCCACACCCAGTTGCTCGACGGCGTCATCAAGGTCGATCCCGCCGACGCCA
>CAZZZX010000220.1:0-5579 GCA_964658585.1 uncultured Novosphingobium sp. | reverse complement strand
TCTCGGATTCTTTCTAACGCAGATGGTGCAGGCGCGCGGGTCGGCTTCGGCCGCGCGCTGCGGGCGGGTGCGGCCATGATCGCGGCCCTCCTCAATCAGAAAGGCGGCGTCGGGAAGACGACGCTCGCGGTCCACCTCGCCGGCGTCTGGGCCGGGAAGGGAAAGCGGGTTATCGTCGTCGATGCGGACCCTCAAGGTTCGGCGCTCGACTGGTCCGAGCAACGCGGCCGGGAGGGGCTGGACCTACTGTTCCCGGTCGTCGGTCTTGCTCGCGACATGCTCCACCGCGAGCTGCCCGCGATCGCCCGCGGTTACGATCACGTCGTCATCGACGGACCGCCCCGGGTCGCCGGGATCGCGCGATCGGCGTTGCTCGCCGCCGACCTGGTGGTCATCCCGGCGCAGCCTTCGCCGTTCGACGGATGGGCCTCGGCCGAGATGCTTCGCATGCTCGACGAGGCGCGGGTCTACCGGCCCGAGCTGCGCGCGGTGATGCTGCTCAATCGCTGCGGAGCGCGCACGGTCATCGCGCGCGAGACCGCCGCCGCACTCGAAGCGCACGATCCGCCGGTGCTCGCCAGTCGGGTCGGCCAGCGCGTCGCGTTCGCCGACGCTGCCCGCACCGGGCGGCTCGCCGGCGAGGTCGATGGCGGCCGGATCGCCGAGCGGGAGATCGCCGCGCTCGCACGCGAAATCGAAGGGCTCGCGTCATGACCGAGCACAAGAAGTCCGGCTTCGCGCGCCGCCCGAGCGATCCCGAAGCATGGGTGCGCGCCGCCGAAAAGCCTGCCGCCGACCCCGCTGCGGCCTATACCGCACGGCTAACGATCGACGTCACGCCCGCGATGCGGGGCCGGCTCAAGGTTACCGCGTTCCGCCGCGATCAGACCGTCGCGGACATGTTGCGCGCGCTGCTGGACCGCGAATTTCCCGACGACGGGAGCGCGGCATGATCGCCAGCGACGTCCGCACCCGCGTCGAGCTGCTCCATCTCGAAGGCAAGATCGAGCGCTGGATCCGCTTCGGCCGTGTCGCGCACGAGGAAGTCCTTGATCGCCGCCGCCGCGCCCTTTGGTTCGCAGCTGGCAGCGTCTTCGCCTTCGTCCGTTGGGCGGCGGGCGACCACGGCACCCTTGTCTCGCGGATCGACATCCTGCGCGCCTGCGACGAGCGCGAGCCCGTCACCACCATCCCCGGCGTGACGCCGGGCGGCGAGGTGCTGCTGCGGGTTCAGGGTTGGCCCAAGGTCGAGCGCGTGCTCGCCGCCGTCGACCAGGTCGAGAGCCTCGGCGTGCCGCCTGAGCACGTCTGTCCCGACCATTGGCGACACATCCACAACCGCCTCGCCGTTGCCGAAGCGCCGCGCGCCTATACGCGCCAGCGCCATGCGGCCTGGCTTTCCCGAAGGAGGATCGGCGCATGACCACGCATCTGAAGACGCTCGTCACCATGCAGGCGGCCGCCATGCTGGTGGCGTTCGGCAGTTGGGTTCACCCCATGCCGCGACTGATCTGGAACGCGAGCGCCAGCGTGCCCGTCGGCCTCTACGCGGTGCGTCCGGCGACCGCGCGAAAACCGAACGACCTCGTCGTCGTGGCGCCGCCGCCGCCGCTCGCCGACTTCTTGGCCGAGGGCGGGTATCTGCCGCACGGCGTTCCGCTGCTGAAGCGGATCGCAGCGGTCGGCGGGCAGCGCGTGTGCCGCACCGGGCGCGTCGTGACGGTCGATGGCGCGACGATCGCGACCGCGCTCGACAGGGACCGCCGTGGCCGTCTGCTGCCGCAGTGGAGCGGTTGCCTCACGCTGACGCCCGACCAAGTGCTGCTGCTCAATCGCGACGTCCCGGACTCGCTTGATGGCCGGTATTTCGGGCCGCTGCCGACCAGCACGATCGTCGGTCAAGCCCATCCGATCTGGACCACGAAGGGCGCATGACGATGCGCCCGATGGCAACGGGCCGCGCGCTTTTTGCCGCCGTCGCCCTCGCATCCGCCGCGGTGAGTGCCGGCCCCGTCCTCTCTCAAACGCCCGTAGCCGCACCCGTCGGAACGCCACGCGACAGTCTCGCCGTGGCGGTAGCGGAAGCATCCAGGCGGTTCGGCATCCCGCCCGAATGGATCCTTGCGGTCATGCGCGTCGAGAGCGGCGGCGATGCCCATGCCCTGTCGCGAGCGGGTGCGATCGGGCTGATGCAGGTCATGCCCGCGACCTACGCCGAACTGCGTCGCGATCTCGGTCTCGGTCCCGATCCGTTCGCTGTTAGGGACAACGTCCTGGCGGGCACGGCGTATCTGCGGCGCATGTACGACCGCTACGGATCGCCCGGCTTCCTAGCGGCCTACAACGCCGGGCCGGGTCGTTGGGAAACCCATCTTAGCGGCGTTCGTTCCTTGCCGGCCGAGACCGTCCGTTATGTCGAAAGGCTCGCGGCGATCACCGGACCGGCGACCTTTGCCGACCCAAGAAACACGCCGCCACCGCTTCCTCCATCCCCCTTCACGGCCCCGTTGTTCGTCGCTCGAAACGTCGAGCGACAAGCGCCAAATCTCCCGGGAGAACGCGATCGGATCGCCGCGCTGCTCGCTTCGAACACGACCGTCGTCCGCCCATCCGACCTGCTCTTTCCGGTCGAAACGGCCCCCGATGCACCGCAGTCGAACGACGCTGCCAAGGCTGGCGACCGGATCACCGATCCATCGGCTGGTGACGCCTTGTTCGTTCCGCGCACTGCGTCGCGGGCACCGCGATGACCCTCATCGGCGATCGTCGCATCACGGCGTATGTTAGCGTGCCGTCGGATAGGGTCGCGCATGTTTGGTCAGGGTGGCCGGTATCGATCTCTAGAAGTCAGACGAGAGGGCAAGATGAAAGCGACGGCCCTACGGGCGTCTATGCGGTTGTTTTAGCTAGGTTTTCTGCGTGCCGCGCGGCATGGCTGCGTGCCGTCGCTGCTCGTAAGTTCAACGCCTGCCTCGTTTTTGGCGGCACCAAGCCCTTCTCGGGCCGGGCATGAGTGCGCGGGACGACGAGTTGCGGCTTCGGCCCGGCCGGTCCCGCGACGGCGGGCGCGGCAATACCAAGACCTTCGTCAATCAGGTGCTCCGCGCCGCCCAGAAGGCCGGGCACGTCGGCCCGCGCATTGGCGTCCGTTCGGGCCGCTCGACGTTCGGGCGGGGCCGCGCCGCGGCGACCGCCGCTGGCTTGCGCAGCGCCTCGCGCCGCGTTTTGGTCAAGACGCGGATCGTCCGTCATCGCGGCGCGCGCTTCCGCTCGGCGTCGCTCGCGACCCACACCGCCTATCTCAAACGCGACGGCGTCACCCGCGAGGACGAGCCCGCGCGGATGTTCGACGCCAGGTCGGATGCCGCCGACGATCGCGCCTTCGCCGAGGCTTGCGAGGACGACCGCCATCACTTCCGGCTGATCGTTTCGCCCGAGGACGCCACCGACCTCGCCGATCTGCGCGCCACGACCCGGACACTCATGGCGAAGATGGAATCCGATCTCGGCAGTCGGCTCGAATGGATCGCTGTCGATCACTGGAACACCGACAATCCGCACGTCCACGTTCTGGTGCGCGGGCGTGCCGAGGACGGCGCCGATCTCGTCATCTCGCGCGAATATCTGACCAAGGGTCTGCGGGCCCGGGCCGAGGCGCTGATCGAGCAGGAGCTCGGTCCCCGCATTGCGCTGGAGATCGCGGCCGGCCTGACGCGCGAGGTGACCGCCGATCGGTTCACGGGCCTCGATCGCGCGTTGCGCGCGCTGGCCGACGAGAGCGGCGGTGTCGTCGATCTCCGCCCCGGCGGCCCGGCCGACCGTGACCCGGAGATGCGGCGATTGATGCTCGGCCGGGCGCAGCACCTCGAGCGCCTCGGGCTGGCGGACCCGACGGGCCCGGCGTCCTGGACGCTCGGCCCGGGGATCGAAGACCGCCTGCGCGACCTCGGTATGCGCGGCGACATCATCAAGACCCTACACCGCGCCATTACGCAGGGCGGGATCGAGCGCGGCGCCGACGTGGCGCTTCACCAGAGCGACGAAGCACCGGCGATCGTCGGACGCCTGGTCGAACGCGGCCTTCACGACGAACTGTCGGACTCCGCCTACGCCATCGTCGATGGGGTGGACGGGCGCGCCCACCACATCCGGTTCCGCGATCTCGAGGCCACGAGCGACGCCGCTCCCGGCGCGATCGTGGAGCTGCGCCGGTTCGAGGACCGGCAGGGCGTGACGCGGACCTCGCTCGCAGTGCGCTCCGATCTACCGCTCGCCGAGCAGGTCACCGCTCCGGGCGCGACTTGGCTCGACCGCCGCCTGGTCGCAAAGACCGTCGGCGACCTGTCGAGCGCGGGATTTGGCCGGGAAGTCGAAGCGGCGCTAGAGGCGAGGACGAACCACCTAGCCAACGAAGGGCTCGCCCGTCGGCAGGGTGAGCGCACCGTTTTCGCGCGCGACCTGATCGAGACCTTGCGTGGCCGTGACGTTACGGCGGCCGGGTCCCGCTTGGCGGCCGAGACGGGATCGCCGCATCAGCCGGCCGCGGCCGGCGAGAACGTCGCCGGCGTGTATCGGCAGCGGGTGACGCTCGCATCCGGGCGCTTCGCCATGATCGACAACGGCCTCGGCTTCCAGCTGGTCCCCTGGACCCCGGCGATCGAGCCCAAGCTCGGGCAGCACGTCTCGGGCGTCGTCGCACCGAGCGGCGGGATCGACTGGAGCTTCGGTCGCAAGCGCGGCCTTGGCCTGTGACCCGCCGTTGTGCGCGCCAGCCCGCGCCAGAGCGCGACGACTAAGGGCAAGGACTTGAAGAGAGCGGTTTGCCCCGCCCAATGATCCGCCCCGACCGATCAAACGAGGGGACGAGCCGATGCCCGCGACGCGCATTCTCTGGGGCCAGGTGCTCGTCGTGCTGGCGATCGTGCTGTCCACGACCTGGGGCGCGACCGAGTGGGTCGCCTGGCGGCTGGCGTTCCAGCCCGAACTCGGCACTCCCTGGGTCAGGTTCATGGGCTTCCCTGTCTATCCACCGCCGGCCTTCTTCTGGTGGTGGTACGGGTTCGACGCCTACGCGCCGAAGATCTTCTATGAGGGCGCCTACATCGCCGCGTCGGGCGGGTTCGTCTCGATCGCCGTCGCCATCGGCATGTCGGTGTGGCGCGCCCGCGAAGCACGCGAGGTCACGACGTTCGGCTCGGCGCGCTGGGCGCGGCCGCGCGAAATCCGCGACGCCGGGCTAGTCGGCGAGGATGGGGTGATCCTCGGTCGGTTCGCCCGGGACTATCTGCGCCACGACGGACCCGAGCACGTCTTGTGCTTCGCCCCGACGCGGTCCGGCAAGGGCGTCGGCTTGGTCGTGCCCACCCTTCTGACCTGGCCGGGCTCGGTGATCGTGCACGACATCAAGGGTGAGAACTTCACCCTGACCGCCGGATGGCGGGCACGACACGGCCGCGTGCTCCGCTTCGATCCGACCGACGCCCGCTCGGACGCCTACAATCCGCTGCTCGAAGTGCGGCGCGGACCATCCGAAGTGCGCGACGTCCAGAACATCGCCGACATCCTGGTCGACCCCGAAG
>CAZZZX010000219.1:0-5607 GCA_964658585.1 uncultured Novosphingobium sp. | reverse complement strand
CTTCGACAACATCTATCTCAAGGGCTTCAAGTATAATCCCAAGATCGCGCTGGTGCCGGCGGTGCAGGAGGCGCACCGCATCACCAACGTCGCCGGCAACTTCACCTTCGAATCCTCGCTGTCCGAGCATCTCGGCTATCTCAAGATCTTCCTCAAAGCGCTGCGCACCGGCGCGGCGCCGCCCAATCTGCGCAGCCTGCCCGCGCATGTGAAGGCGATCTCCAAGGTGTTCGCGCCGCTGGTGCTGCGCTACCTGCGTGATAACCGCGCGTTCAACCCCGCCGATCTCGGCACCTCGCTGCGGCTGCATTGCGAGCAGGTGCCGATGAAGGACAGCCGCATCCGCCTCGATCCGGGCCGGACCGACGCCAACGGGATGCCGTTCGTGGCGCTCGACTGGCGCATCGACGGCCGCGAGATCGAGGCGATGGCGGTGTTCTGCGAGACCCTGCACGAAGGGCTCACGCGTGCCGGCCTCGCCGAGATCGAGATCGATCCGCGCATCGTCGCACGCGATCCCGCGATCCTCGCCGAGGCGCGCGACACCAACCATCACTGCGGGGGCCTGCAGATGGCCGCGTCTCCCGACGGCGGCGTGGTCGATGCCGACCTGCGCGTCCACGGCACCGCCAATCTGTTCGTCGCGGGCGCTGCGGTCTATCCCAGTTCGAGCTTCGCCAACCCGACCTTCACCGCGATGGCGCTCGGGCAGCGTCTCGCCGATCATCTGACCGGGCAGCGCTGATGGACACGATCATGCTGCCCGGCGGCCGCGAGACCAGCCGCATCGGCTTCGGCTGCGGGCGGATCGTCGGCGGCTCCGCCAAGCCCGCGAGCCTGCGCATGATCGAGACCGCGCGCACGCTCGGCATCCGCCATTTCGATGTCGCGCCGCCTTACGGGCTGGGTCTTGCCGAGGATGTGCTGGGCGAGGCGCTGCGCGGCGACGATGCAGTGACGATCGCCACCAAGGCCGGCATCGGACGCCCGCCCGCCGCGCGCCTGTTCGCGGCACCCGTCCGCCTGTTGCGGCCGATCGTGCGCCGGCTGCCCGCGCTCAAGTCCGCGCTGCTCCGTCGCGTGCCGCAGAGCCCGCGCGGGCGCTTCGCCCCGGCCGACGTGCTGGCCTCGCTGGACGAGAGCCTGAAGCGGCTCGGCCGCGACCGGGTCGACCTGATGCTGCTCCACCAGCCCGCGCCGGAGGACGTCACCGACGCGCTGGCGGATGCGCTCGGCGCGGAACGGGCGGCGGGCCGGATCGGTGCGCTGGGGTCGGGCAGCGACGGCGACGCGCCGCAACTCGTCGCCTTCGGCACCGTCGGACAGCATCGCTGGCGGGCGGGCGATCGCCCGGTTGGCGGGTTCGAGCTCGTTCATGGCGTGCTGCGCGCGAACGATGCGATGGCGCGGCTTGCGGCGCAGCTCGCCGCGGTGACGGCGCTGGGCTTCGATCCCGACGCGCCGGCGGGGCTGCTGCTGACCCTCGCGCTCGCCGAGGCACCGGCGCGGATCGTACTGCTCTCCTCGCATCACCCCGAGCGCCTGCGCGCCGCGGTCGGCGGGATCGACTGGACGCGCGCCGACGGCAGCGACGCCGGGTTCCTCCGTCGCGCCCATGCGCTGCTCGGGAATTCGGGGACACGCTAGGCACCGGTCGCGGCGGACGCACGCCGCGCTGCGATCGTTGCGGATAGGCCGTCGCGCGTATAAACCCTACGCAGAAATCGAGGCAGGGCTCTCGCCGAAGGGCTGCCGACGGACGCGACCGGGAGGCGGGATCGATGGCAGTCCACGACGATCACCGCGGTTCCGCTGCCACGATGGTCGTGGCGCCTGGGATCGTGGCCTGAGGTCCGGGCGCAAGCGCATATGCATCCCGAACGCCACGCCCGCATCGACCCCGAACGGACGGCCGTCGTCATGGCGTCGTCGGGCATCACGCTCAGCTATGGCGATCTCGACGCCCGATCGAACCAGGTCGCGCACCTGTTGCGCGGCCATGGACTGAACCGGGGCGATGTCGTCGCGGTCATGCTCGACAACATTCCCGAATATTTCGAGATCGTCTGGGGCGCGCAACGGGCGGGTCTGTACTTCACCTGCATCTCCTCCCGGCTCGGGGCCGGTGAAGCCGCCTATATCGTGCGGGACAGCGGCGCCCGGCTGCTGCTGACGGGGATCGGCGTCGCCGACGTCGCCGGACCGCTGGCGGCCCTGCTCGATGGCGTCGATCTCCTGATGGTGGGCGGGCGCATCGCACCCTATGGGCGTTACGAGGCGGCGCGCGACGCGATGCCGACGACGCCCATCGCCGACCAGTCCAGCGGGATCGACATGCTGTATTCCTCGGGCACCACCGGCACCCCGAAGGGCGTGAAGCCGCCGCTGCCGGACGGGCCGCTCGATCAGACCAATCCGCTGACCGAACTCGGCCGCACCTTCTGGGGCCTGTCGTCGGACACGATCTTCCTGTCGCCCGCACCGCTCTATCACAGCGCCCCGTTGCGCTGGTGCATGGTCGTCCACAAGCTCGGCGGCGCCGTCGTGGTGATGGAGAAATTCGACGCGGAAAATGCGCTGGCGCTGATCGAGCGTCATCGCGTTACCCATGCGCAATGGGTGCCGACCCATTTCGTCCGGATGCTCAAGCTGCCCGAAGCCGTGCGCACGCGCCATGATCTGAGCTCGCTCCGCGCGGTCTGGCACGCGGCTGCACCGTGCCCCGTTCCGGTCAAGCGTGCGATGATCGACTGGTGGGGACCGCTTATCCATGAATTCTATTCGGGCACCGAAGCCAATGGCCTGACCCAGATCGATTCGGCCGACTGGCTCGACCATCCGGGCTCGGTCGGCCGTGCGGTCTGGGGCGTGTTCCGGATCGTCGACGAGGACGACGAGCCCGTCCCGCCGCGTACCGAGGGCGCGATCTATGTCCAAGACGGGCTGCCGTTCGAATATCATAACGATCCCGAAAAGACCGCGGCCTCGCGCAATCGCCATGGCTGGACCACGCTGGGCGATGTCGGATGGCTGGACGAGGACGGCTGGCTCTATCTGACCGACCGCGCGAGCTTCATGATCATTTCGGGCGGCGTGAACATCTACCCGCAGGAAATCGAGAACCTGCTCGTCACGCATCCGAAGGTCGCGGACGTCGCGGTGATCGGCGCACCCGACGAGGAGATGGGGGAAAAGGTCGTCGCCGTCGTGCAGCCGATCGACTGGGCCGACGCCGGCACCGCGCTCGCCGACGAGCTGACCGGCTGGCTCGAGAGCCGGATCAGCCGGATCAAGCTGCCCCGGCGCATCGATTTCGATCCGGAACTGCCGCGTCACCCGACCGGCAAGCTCTACAAGCGCTTCATCCGCGACCGGTATCGGCAGGGCTCCGATACGCAGGTGCCACGCATCGTCGGCTGATGCGCCGCCGCGATCCGTCGCGGCGGTCGGTGGCTTTGCCGGACCACGACGACATCGGCGGGTCACAGGTCTGAAAAGCGGTAATTGGCGGAGCGGGAGGGATTCGAACTCAGGCGCTAAGCGATTGATTTATCGCGATCCTGTTTCGGTCTTTCTCGCCGCGTACCATGAAAAGTACCATGCCGACTTTTTCGCCTGAATACCGACACTTGCCAGCTCAGCTCGACGGAGGCCATGGTAACCGAACCCACGATACAAAGCAAGTTTGACGCCCCGCGTAGCGAGGCATCAAACGGCAGTCGGGGGACAATTTCAGTAAGCCAGATTGGTTCTCGACGCTAATAAAGACGTTCACGCTCAATGGCATCCGTGTCGATCAGTTTTCCATGAATCGATCAAAGCTGTCGCTGATCTCTTCCTCCTCCTGGTGCCTAGGGCCATTGCTCTCGAAATGGAGGAGGGTGAGTTCCTGATCGTAGCGATCGGACCGCAAACACATCTCGATGACGGGCTCGGGAAACCACACGCCGCTGTCCTGTTGAATGCCGGCCTTGGTCTCGTCCGTGAATCTGCGGGTTACAGCGGTCGCGAGTGCAGGTAGCTCGTACACCTCATTCTTGGTGCGAATGTAGCGGCCCGAACGAAGCGCAGCTTTGCTCGGCTTCGCCCAATGGGCAAAACCCTCGTTCGACACGACGAGCATGGCCCTGGTCTCGGTATATTCGAGCCATCGCAAGACTGCGGCCGTGAGCGACACACCGTATCGCGTCGCAAGCTGCCCCAGTTTCTCGAAATCAGGACGTGCCTTTGCAGGAAGCTGTGAACGAAAATCGTGGAGGGGCATCAAAAGCGCCGCGGCAAATGCGTCAGCTTCCTGTTCGATGCCCGACCCATCACGCTGCGTCACCGCTTCCTCGTCGCAATAGATGGCGAGATCGTAGCTGGGATCGGTTTCGATCAGATCGCGGTGCAGGATGAAGTGCCCGAATTCGTGACCGATGGTATAGGCCCTGCGGCCTTCCGACTGGCCGACATTATACATGATCGCCCACTGCCGAGGCTGGCTGTCGCTGCAGACGAGCGCACCCACACATCCCGGGATGTCCTGCTCCACAACCTCATGAATAGGGCCGTTCGGCGCGACATTGGCGGAGTATTCCATCGCGAGGGTTGCGATGTCGACAGGCGCCCGATCGAACCGGTCCGCACCCAGCACCGTATCCAGCATCTGTGTGATACGGGCGGCTTCCTTCAGAGGGCGGGGCCGCACCGTCTGATTCATTGATCGTTCTTCGTGCCGAGGATTTTGGCCATCTCCCGGAGTTTTCGGCGCGTTTCAGGGGGCAGGCCGCTATAGGAGCGGTAGAAGGCCTTGTCCTCGGCTTCGTCGAGGGTCTGCTCGTCCCTGCCGAAGAGATAGTCCACCGTCACGTCCAGCGCCTTGGCGATTGCTGAGAGCTTCTCTGCGGACGGGCGCGGGGGATTCTTGTTCTCCAGTTCCCAGATGTAGCTCTTGGAGGATTCGGTTGCCTGGGCCAGCTGCTCAAGGGTCAGCTTCAGCGCTGTTCGGCGCTCCTTGATCCGGTCGCCGAATTTTATCTCCATGGATGAGGGGCCCTTCAAAAGTTCGGAGTAGGATAACTCTAATACCCTTGACAGCGGCATGCAAGGAGCAGATGGTAAAGTTCAGAGTAGCGATATTGAGTTTATCCACAGGCTGAACAGGTCTGCCTTGAAGGAGGACAAGTTGAACGCGCCATTTCCGCCTCAGGGTCGCAACCCCTTCGACGATCCGCTGGACAGGATTCTTGCGGAGATCGCGCTCAGCACCCAGCTCCCGCCCTCGCTGCACAAGAAGGCGGGCGGGCGCTACGGATCGGTCCGGACCTATCTGGAGGCCGATCCCGAGTTCGATGGTCAGATCGAGCATTTCTATCCGCAGGGATCGATGGCGATCGACGCGACCATTTCAAACCGCGGCACCGATGACGAATATGATCTCGATATCGTCTCGCAGCTCGGCGGTCGATTTCGTCAGATGGAGCCGCTGGCTATTCTTCTAGCCCTTGAGCGCGCATTGGCTGACTATCCCGTCCAGAAGGTGGTGCGCCAGACCCGCTGCGTGACGCTTTATTATGCCGATCGGATGCACCTCGACATCACGCCCGCGCTCCGCGCTTATGGGAC
>CAZZZX010000218.1:5143-5636 GCA_964658585.1 uncultured Novosphingobium sp. | reverse complement strand
GGTTGGCGACGACGGGGAGCACGCCGGCTTCCTCGGCGCCGATCTTCACCGCGCTGCCGGGCATCCCCCACACCACCGCGCTCACCCGATCCTGTGCGGCGAGCTCGCCCCCCGCCTCGACCAGCCGGCGCGCGCCGATCGACCCGTCGCGCCCCATGCCGGTCAGCATGATCGCGAATGCCTGCGCGCCAAAATGGCGGGCGACCGCCTCCAGCATGGGATCCACCGACGGCAGGCAGGCCGATGGCGCGGGCGTCCGGTCGAGCGTGACGCGAACCTCGCGGCCGATCGCCTGGAGGCCGAGATGCGCATCGCCGGGCGCGATCAGGATACGGCCGGCCCGCAGCGGCTCCCCGGCGCGCGCCACGCTGGCGGGACGATGCGCGATATCGCTGATCTGCGCGGCGAAATACGGCATGAACGTCGCGGGCAGATGCTGGGTGATGAGGATCGGCGCGTCGCAGGCGGCGGGCAGCGCGCGGAAGAAGGCCGA
>CAZZZX010000218.1:0-5133 GCA_964658585.1 uncultured Novosphingobium sp. | reverse complement strand
CGAGAGCGCGTGCAGGCCGCCCGTCGACGCGCCGATCGCGATGCAGGCGATCGGGCCCGCCACCGGCGCGCGCAACGGATCGATCGGCAGCGGTGCGGCCCGGACCGCGGGGACGGCCTCGCGATTGGGGATGTCGGCGGCGATGCGGTGCAGCTTGTCGACGAGATCGTCGCGGAACGACATTCCGAACGCGCTCGATCGCGGCTTCTCGAGCGTGTCGGCGGCGCCCAGCGTCAGCGCGCGCACGCAGGCGTCGGCACCCGCGCCGGCGGATGCGGAGACGACCAGCACCCGTGCGCCGTGGCTGCGCCGGACGATCTCGGGGAGCGCGGTCAGCCCGTCCATGCCGGGCATGGCGAGATCGAGCATGACGATATCGACCGACGTCTTGTCGAGCAGCTGCAGCGCCTGCTCGGCGCTGCTCGCGGTGCCGACGACGGTGAAATCGGCGAGCGGGGCGAGGATCGCCTGCACCACCGACCGCGCGACGATCGAATCGTCGACGAGCAACAACCGCGCCGGCGCGGCATCGACCTTGCGACCGTAGCTGGCGGATACGGCCATGACGGAGGGGTCAGGCGACGCCGACGAGCGCGAACTTGCTTTCCAGGGTATCGCGATCGAACGGCTTCATGACATATTCGTCGGCACCCGCGTCGATCGCGGCGCGGATGTGCGCGACGCCGTTCTCGGTGGTGCAGAAGATCACCTTGGGCTTGCGCGACAGCGGCTCGAGACCGAGCGCGCGGAGGAACTCGATGCCGCTCATCACCGGCATGTTCCAGTCGAGCAGCACGACGTCGGGCACGTCGGCGCGGCACGCCTCGAGCGCCTGCTGGCCGTCGCCCGCCTCGCTGACCGAGAAGTCGAGCGTCTCCAGGATGTGACGGGCGACCTTGCGGATCACCTTCGAGTCATCGACGACCAGACACGTCTTCATCCGAACAACCCCTCGACAGAACGCTTAGACATCACGACCCTAGAGCGCACCGGTAAGCACCGCGTTAACGCCGCCTCAGGCCGCGGCGGCAACCGCGACCGGGCCGGTGACGAGCCGCGCGGGATCGAGCAGCAGGATGGCCTGCCCCTCATGCTCGATCAGCCCGATCGTATTGGCCGCCCAGCCCGGCGAGAGCCCGGCGGGCTGGGGCTCGGGCGCCTGGTCGATCGCGACGACGTCTTCGACCTCGTCGACCAGCAGGCCGTAGAGATGGCCGTCGATCGTCACCACCACCGCCTGCAGCTGGTCGCCGGGGGCGTAGCAGCCGAGTTCCAGCGCGGCATAGGTGTCGATCACGGTCAGCACCCGCGAACGCAGCGCGGCGAGCCCGGCGACGTGGCGCGCGGCGAGCGGCACGGGCGTGATCGCATCGATCTCGACGACCGATTCGATCGCGCCCGCGGGCAGCGCAATGTGCTGGCCGGCAAGCGTCGCGATAAGCTTGAGCGTGTTCATGCGCTCCCTCCCCCGACCGCGCGGAGCGCGGCGATCAGACCCGGGCGATCGTAGCGATAGACGCTGCCGGCCGGGCCGCTGGCATCGTCGGGCGCGGTGCGCAGGCGGATCACCGGCGCGCTGGCGGCCGCGATATCGGGCGTCGCGGCACGATCGGCGGAGAGGATCGTCACCGCCGCCGTCTCGCCGGCGCGCGGACCGAAGCCGACGCGATAGCCCGCCTGCTCGATCAGCGGCCGCAGCACGTCGCGCATCCACGGATCGGACGGATCGAGCAGGCAGAGCGGGCGCTCGCCCGCCTCGACCGGCGCACCGCCCTGCATGAAGTGCCAGAACGGATCGAGCAGTTCGATCTGGCGGCCGTCGACCAGCACGACCCCCGCGATCGGACCGGGCTCGCCGGCCGGCTGGCAGCGCGGCGGCAGATCGTGGATGTCGATCACCTCGGCGATCGCATAGGCGATCTCGCTCTCGCCGTCGCCGAGCAGCAGGACCCGCACGCGCGGCGTCGCGGGAACGGCGGTGCAGCCGAACAGCGGGAGGATCCGGCTATCGTGGATGAGACCGAGCCGACCCGCCGCGAACGCGACGCCGGCGACGTCGACATCCTCGATCCGCTCCACCAGCGCGAGGCGGATCGCGCGCGTCTCGCCGTCGAGCGCGCGGAACAGCAGGGTCGGCACGGTCTCGATCCGGCTCTCGCGCGCATCGGGCACGGCGATCGGGGCGAGGCTGTCCGGGGCGCGGACGCCCGCGATCTGCGCGACGCCGGCGGGATTGATGAGCAGCATCGGCCGGCCGTTGTCGGGCAGCGTTGTACCGGCATAGACGCCGGTCGCCATGATCGCGGGCGCGGCGGGCTTGACCACCAGCTCCTCATGGTCCTGCACGCTGTCGACCGAGAGCGCATAGCGCTCGCCCGAGGAGGCGCGGACCACGACAAGAATGGCGTGCGCACGATCGACCGCCGGGGCGAGGCCCAGCAAGGGCGCGAGTTCGACCACCGGCAGACGTTCGCCGCGGATCCGCGCGACCAGCGCGCCGCCGACTTCCTCCACCTCGACCGAGCCGCCCGCCGCACGCGCGATCTCGTCGATCGCGCCCCTGGGGATCGCGAACAGCTCGGCGCCGACCGAGAAGGTGAGCGCCGGGATGATGGTGAGCGTCATCGGCACGCGCAGCGTCAGGCGGAAGCCGCGGCCGAGCACGCTGTCGACCTCGACCTCGCCGCCGATCCGTTCGACATTGGCGCGCACCACATCCATGCCGACGCCGCGGCCCGAGATCGCGGTGACCGCGTCGGCAGTCGACAGGCCGGGCGAGAAGATCAGTTCGAGCCGTTCGCGGCGTGGCATCCCGGCGGTCTGCTCGCGGGTCAGCAGCCCGTTGGCGATCGCCTTCTGGACCAGCCGTTCGTCGTCGATGCCGCCGCCGTCGTCCGAGACCTCGATGAGGATCTGGTTACCCGACTGGCGCGCCTCGATGCGCAGCGTGCCCACCGGCGGCTTGCCTGCGGCGATGCGCGCGGCGGGGGGCTCGATGCCGTGATCGATCGAGTTGCGGACGATATGGGTCAGCGGATCGCGGATCATCTCGATCATCTCGCGATCGAGCTCGACATCGCCGCCGTCGACCACCAGGCGGACCTGCTTGGCGAGTTCGGACGACAGGTCGCGCACCATCCGCGGCAATGCCGAGAACAGCCCGTCGATGCGCTGCATCCGGGTGCGGGTGATCGCCTCGCGCATCTCGGCGACACAGGTCGAGAGGCGCTCGAACGCGGCATCCATCCCGCCGTCGCCGCCGCGGTCGCGCAGCCGCCGCGAAAGCTCGTTGCGCGCGAGCACCATGTCGGAGACGCCCGCCATCATCCGATCGAGCAGTTCGACGGGCAAGCGGATGCTGCGCGCCTTCGCGCGCGGCGCGGTGGACGCGATCGAACTCGCCATGCTGGGCGTCGCCTCGGCCTCGGTTACGGGCTCGAGCGCGAGGATCAGCGTTTCGTCGCCGTCTTCGGCATAGACCTCGCCCGCGGCGAGCGCCTCGACCAGCTCGCCGATGCGATCGATGATCGCGAGGACCGCGGAGACCAGCCGGCGGTCGGACGCGCGGGTGCCGTCGCGGACCTGGGCGAGCGCGTCTTCCGCGGCATGGCTGAGTCGCTCGAGCCGCGGCAGATCGAGGAAGCCGCAGCTGCCCTTCACGGTATGGACGAACCGGAAGATGCTATCGAGCCGCGCGCGGTCGGACGGTTCGGCTTCCCAGGCGACGATCTCGCCGGCGAGCGGCTCGAGCGTCTCGCGGGTTTCGGCGATGAACTCGGCCAGCAACTCTTCCATGCGCGCACCCCGGGGTTTCCGGACCTCTGTGCGGCGGGGGTGGTTAAGGAGGGGTTAGGGCCCCGACACGGCGTTGCCGCGGCATCCGCTTTCGCTAGACTCACGGCCGATGACGATGATCCACCTGCTCTGCGGCTCGACCGGCGCGGGCAAGACCAGCTATGCCCGCACGCTCGCCTCAGGCGGCGGCGCGGCGTTCTTCTCGATCGACGCGTGGATGGCCGGGTTGTTCTGGATGGACGCACCCGTTCCCGCCGATCCGGACTGGGCGATCGCGCGAGTCGAACGCTGCCGCGCAGATCTGGCGCACCGCGATCGACGTGACGCAGGCCGGCACTGCGTGCATCCTCGAGATCGGGCTGACGACGTTCGCGACGCGCGAGCGGTACAGGGTCGCGGCCCGTGAGGCGGGAGTGGCGACACAGCTCCACCTGCTCGACGTCGATGCGGACGAACGCTGGCGGCGGGTCGAGGCGCGCAATCTGGCGGGCGGCGAACTGGGCTTCGCGATCACCCGCGAGATGTTCGATTTCGTCGAGGCGACGTGGGAGCCGCCGACCGCGGACGAACTCGCGAGGTGGGATGTGGTGCGGCTCGGTTAGGCCCCGGGCAGCGCCGCGCCCAGCATCAGCACGCCGTCCTCGGGCTCCGAGATCAGCACCTCGCCCTGGCGCTGCGCAGCGAGCCGGCAGACCAGGAACGCCGCCGCCGCGCGCGGGGTGAGCGCGTCCGCTGCGGTGCCCCCGGTCAGCGCGGTGCGCAGTTCGGGATCGAGCACGATACGCGGCCCTTCGGCACGGACGACGATCTCGAGACCGCCGCCCGCGGTCTCGGCGCCGACGTCGAGCCGGCCGCCGCGGACCAGCGCGTCGCCCGCGATCAGCGCGAGGTTGAGCAGGATCTTGATCGCACCCTTGGAGAGCGCCGCGTCGCCCACCATCCAGCCGACCTGGATACGCCGGTCGCCGCCGAACAGACCTTCGATCGCGGCCTTGACCTCGCGCGTGTCGACGCTGTCGCCGAACCCGCCCGCGGCGCCGAACGCCAGCCGGAAGAACTTCAGCTTGTTGGCGGACGCGCGCGCACTCTCGGCGAGCAGATCGAGGCAGCGCGCGCGCATCTCGGGATCATGCTCGTCGGCGAGCAGTTCGATGCCGTTGTTGAGCGCGCCGACCGGAGAGAGCAGATCGTGGCACAGCCGCGAGCAGAGCAGGCTCGCAAAGTCGATCCCGTCCATACTCGTCTCACCCTCTCGCCATGCGCCGCCCTTGTGGCGTCTGATGTCGGATCACGCAACCGTCAGCGGCACCGCGGCGAAACCGCCGGCCGCAAGCGCCA
>CAZZZX010000217.1:0-5647 GCA_964658585.1 uncultured Novosphingobium sp. | reverse complement strand
TCGGCCACGCCGACCGACAGGGTCAGCCGGCCGCCACCTGGCATCGCATCGCGCGCATTGATGGCAAGATTGAGCAGCGCGAGTTCGAGCTGGTTGGGATCGACACGCGCCGATGGCAGCTGGCGCGGGATCTCCAGCGAAACCACGATCGTCGGGCCGAGCGAGCGGCGGATCAGATCGACGATGCCGTCGATCAACGCGCCGACATCCACCGCCTTGGGCTGGAGCGCCTGGCGGCGCGCGAAGGCGAGCAGTCGCTGCGTCAGGGTCGCGGCCCGTTCGGCCGCCTGCATCGCGCCGGCGACGATCTTCTGGGTGCGCTCGTCGTCCTTGTGGCGGCGCCGGACCATGTCAAGGCTGCCGACGATCGGGGTCAGGAGATTGTTGAAATCATGCGCCACGCCCCCGGTGAGCTGCCCGATGGCGTCCATCTTGTGCGCCTGCGCCAACTGGGTGTCGGCTTCCTTGCGGTCGGTCACGTCGAAGATGACACCCGCGATGGCGACGGGCCGCTCTCCCTGATACCGGACGCGGCCCTTGGTGACGACACACCGCGCCACGCCGTCGACACGGGTGATGCGACATTCCAGGTCGAGCAGGCCGGTCTGCAGCGCCTTGTCGAACTCGGCCTTGATCGAGGCCCGCTGCGGCCGGTCGACATGCTCGAGGAAGGTGTCGAAGTCCCAATGCGGGAGGAACTCGCGATAGCCGAAGATCTGGTCGTGGCGAAGCGTCCGTCGCGAGGCGCCGGTGATCAGATCGATGTCCCAGCTGCCCATATCGGCCGCGTCCAGCGCGATTTCGAGGCTCCCGCGCGCCAATTCGAGTTCCCGGGTCCGCTCGGCGACGGCGCGCTCGAGCATCTCGGCCGATGCCCGCACCTCATATTGCCGCATCCGCGCCTTCAGCGACGAGCGGACGGCGCCCAGCATCGCCTCGGCATGAAGCGGGCGCTGGAGAAGGACGACGTTGCCCAGTTCGTTGAGGCGGCCGGTCGCCACCACGGAGCGCGGCGCGGTGTTGCCGTTGGCGAGCACGACGAAGGGAAGATCGGACCATTTGGGTTGCCGTGCGACCCAATCGGCTAGCGGTGCGACACCGTCCGTCGCCAGCGCCTCCTCGGTCATCAGGACCGCGCCCGCGCCCGCTTCGAGCGCCTCGACGAGATCGGCGGACGAGGCGCACACCGTCGCATCGATCCGATTGCGCGTCAGCAGTTCGGATGCGATCGCGGCGTCCCGGCCGCGCGGTGCGAGGATGAGGACGCGGCTTTCCAACTCAGCCGGCATCGTGGGACGCGATCCCCAAGCCGCTCGCCAGCAGCGTCTTGCTCTCGCCCGAGAAGGTGGGCACGCCGGTCAGCACACCCTGGAATTCACGCAACGGTGCACCCAGCACCACGCCGGTCTTCTCGATCCGGAATTCGCGGATCGTGCGCTCGTGCCGTGCGGTACGGGTCTTGATGACCGAGATCGCCTGGCGCACCTCGCCATAGGCCTCGAAATAACGCAGCTGGACGACGGTGTCGGCCAGATAGCTGAGATCGACGTCGGAACGGATATCGCCCATCACTCCGTGAAGTCCCAGGATCAGCAGCGACACCACGCCGAGCTGCCCGAGATAGCTCAGCAATTCGTGCATCTGGAGGACGAGGAACTGCTCGTTCGGCATCGATTGCAGATAGGCGTTGAGGCTGTCGATCACGACGATCCGCGCCTGGCGCTGCTCGACCGCAGCGCGCACCGCACCCGCGAACTCGCCCGGGGACAGCTCCGCCGGATCGATCGCGCGCAGTTCGAGCTGGCCGCTGTCGATGAACGGCTGGAGATCCATGCCGAGCGCGGCGGAGCGCTTGAGCAGGGTCGGCGGACGCTCGTCGAACAGGAAATAGACGCCGTTCTCGCCGCGCCTGAGCGCCGCGATCAGGCACTGCACCGAGGCGGTGGTCTTGCCGACACCCGCCGGCCCGGTCAGCAGTGTCGCAGTGCCCGTCACCAGCCCGCCGCCCAGCAGCGCGTCGAACTCGGACGATCCGGTGGAAACGATTTCGTCGGTGAGCCGGGTCTCGTGCTCGGCGGCGACGAGGCGGGGATAGATGTTGAGGCCGCCGCGCTCGATCTCGAAATCATGATATCCGCCGCGAAACCGCACTCCGCGCATCTTCACGACATGCATCCGGCGGCGCTGCGCGCCGAAGCCCGACAGCATCTGCTCGAGCGCGATCACGCCGTGCGCGATGCTGTGCAGCTGGAGGTCGCTGCCCGAGGCGCTCTTGTCGTCGAGGACCAGCACAGTGCAGTCGCGCGTCGTGAAGAAGTGCTTGAGCGCGAGGATCTGGCGCCGATAGCGGATCGGGCTCTGCGCGAGCAGCCGGAGTTCGGAGAGGCTGTCGATCACGACACGCGTGGGTCGCAATTCGTCGACCTTCGCCATGATCGCGCGGATCGTCTCGCCGAGCTCGACCTCGCTCGGATGCAGCAGCGTCTGTTCCTGATCCTCGCCGAGCCCGTCGGCAGGCACCATCTCGTAGAGCGTGATCGGATCGAGCGACCAGCCATGGGATCGGGCCACCGCGCGGAGCTCGACCTCGGTCTCGGCGAGCGTGAAATAGAGACCGACCTCCCCGGTCCGCGCGCCGGCGAGCAGGAAGCCGAGGCCGAGCGTGGTCTTGCCCGTTCCAGGGGTACCCTCGACGAGATAGAGGCGATTGGGCGTCAGGCCGCCGTTCAGGATATCGTCGAGGCCGGAGATGCCGGTCCGCGCCGGCAGCGCCTCATCGTCGGTGGTCGGCACGCGCACTCCCTTTGTCGTCTGGCGTAGTCGTCTGGCGTCGTTCCGGTAACGCGTACGCCTTCCCGATGGATGCAGTATCACGCCGAACCATGGCTGCGCCACACTAACCGCTTGTAATCCCGAACCATCTCGCGCACGCGAGGGGCATAGCGCCGGTCGTGAACAGGGGCGATGATCGCCGGTGCGGCCGGGGAGGGGCGCGGTCTTCGGTCTTGATCCACGGTCGCGGCATTCCCATTAGTCCGAGGGTTGGTTAGAGGCGCCGCATCGATGGAACGTATCTTCACCGAGGCGGTCGATCTCACCAATTGCGATCGCGAGCCGATCCATATCCCCGGCAGCATCCAGCCGCACGGTGCGATGCTGGTCTGCAGCCCGACCGGGCAGATCGAGCACGCATCGGCCAACCTGGCGGATATCGTCGGTGGCGATGGCGATCCCGTGGGCCGGATGCTGTCCGACCTGATCGGCGACGGTGCGGCGCACGACCTGCGAAACGAAGCGACCAAGACGGGCGGCTCGCACATCGCCGGCGTGCTGCTCAACCGCACGCTGCCCGGTGTCGATCGGCCGCTCGACATCTCGATCCACCATCACAAGGGCCGGATGTTCGTCGAGTTCGAGCCGAGCGTCCCGGCCGAGGACTCCGGGCCGAGCGCGATCGACCTGACCCAGTCGCTCGTCCGGCGGATCAGCCTCGAATCCGACGTGGCGGCGATCGCCACGACCGGCGCCAAGCTGGCACGCTCGATGCTCGGCTACGATCGGGTCATGGTCTATCAGTTCCTCCACAACGGCGCGGGCCGGGTCATCGCCGAGGCGAAGCGCGGCACCCTGCCGAGTTTCATGGGGCAGCATTTCCCGGCCGGCGACATCCCGTTTCAGGCGCGCCGGCTCTATCTGCTCAATCCGATCCGGGTGATCTCGGACGTGCGCTATGTGCCCGCGCCGGTGCTGCCCGCGGTCGGCGGCAACGCCGAACCGATCGACATGTCGTTCGCCGCACTGCGCAGCGTGTCGCCGATCCATTGCGAGTATCTCCAGAACATGGGGGTGGCCGCCTCGATGTCGATGTCGATCGTCGTCAACGGAGAGCTCTGGGGGCTGATCGCCTGCCATCACGACAGCACCAAGACGGTGCCGGTGCCGACCCGCGTCGGCGCCGAACTGTTCGCGCAGTATTTCTCGTTGCAGATCGCAGTCGCCGAGCGTCGCGCGGAGATGGTTGCGGCGACCGCCGCGCGCGAGAAGCTCGACGAGATCGTCGCCGGGCATCAGCACGGCCGGCCCGTGGCCGAGGCGCTGACGGAAAATCTGGGCGATCTCGCCTCGCTTCTCTCCGCCGACGGTGCGGGCTTGTGGATCGACGGGCAGTGGAGCAGCGTCGGCGTGGTGCCTGCCGACGACGATCTCGACGCGGTCATGACGCTGGTCAACCGGGCCACCGCGGGATCGACCTGGAGCACGAGCTGCCTGCGCGACCTGATGGGTCCGGACTCCGGGTTCGGCGACGCGGTGGCGGGGCTTCTCGCCATTCCGATCTCGTCGATGCCGCGCGACTATCTGCTGCTGTTCCGCAGCGAGGAGGCGCACAAGATCGAGTGGGCGGGCGAGCCCGTGAAGAACGTCATTGCCGGGCCCTCGGGCGACAGGCTGACACCGCGCGGAAGCTTCGAGACGTGGCGCGAGGAGGTGCGCGGCAAGTCGCGCCCGTGGACATCGGCCGAACATGCGGTCGCCGAGGCGACGCGCACCTATCTGCGCGACGTGGTCCTCCATTACAGCGAACTGACCGCGGAGGATCGTCTTCGCGCCGAACAGCGCCGCCGGATCCTGAACGACGAACTCAATCATCGCGTGAAGAACATCATCGCGCTGGTGAAGTCGATCGCGTTGCAGACGGGTGCGCACGCCGCCAGCGTCGAGGAGTATTCGACGTCGCTCGAGGGTCGGCTCCGGGCGCTGGCATTCGCGCACGACCAGTCGCTCGCCGGGACCAGCGGCGATCTGACGACGCTTCTCGATGCCGAGGCGAGCCTGCATCGCTACGGTTCGACACCCGAACGCGTCGTCATCACCGGCAAATCGATCGGGCTGGACGATCGCACGTTCGGAGTGCTCGCGCTCGTCGTCCACGAGATGATGACGAATGCCGCCAAATATGGCGCGCTGTCCGTGCCCGATGGACAGCTGACGATCGGCTGGGAGATCGACGAGACCGGCAACTGCACGATCGACTGGCGCGAAACGGGCGGGCCGAGGGTAGAGAAGCCCGCACGGTCGGGCTTCGGCAGCAAGCTCGTCCACAGCACCATGTCCTACGATCTCGGGGGATCGATCGACATCGACTATGCGGAGACGGGTCTGCGCGCGCGGCTGGTGATACCGGCGGCGCACATCACCGAAGCGCCCGCGAACCCGAGGCCCGCTGCGGCGAGCGAACCTTCGGCGATGGTGCTGGACGGGCTCGACATCCTGTTGGTCGAGGATCAGGCGTTGATCGCGATGGACACCGAGGAGTCGCTGCTGCGGCTCGGCGCCAGACAGGTTCGTTCGTTCCCGAACGTCGCCGAGGCCCGGACGGCGGTCGCGGCGCTTTCGCCCGACTGCGCGGTCCTCGACTTCAATCTGGGTGCCGATACCGCAGCCGGCATCGCGGACATGCTGGCCGATCTGTCGGTGCCGTTCGTGTTCGCCACCGGTTATGGCGATTCGGTGATGATCCCGGACCGTTTCAGGTCCGCGCCCGTGATCCGCAAACCGGTCAGCCGCGCCGTCCTCGCGGCCGGCATAGAACGCGCGCTTGCCCAGGGAGCGGACGCCCGGGACTGAGGCCGGTCGGCCTACGCGTTCA
>CAZZZX010000216.1:0-5652 GCA_964658585.1 uncultured Novosphingobium sp. | reverse complement strand
CCGTGACCCGGACGGTCATGTCGAAATGATTGGCATAGGCCGCTCCGAACCCGCTCCGGTCGGCATCACCCGAGGCGAGCGGATCCATCGCCGGATCGTTGATGTCATAGGGGTCCATCAGCCCCTGCACCGTCCAGTGCAGCTCGGTGCTGTCGACGCCGACATAGTCGATCCGGTAGTCGCGCGGCGCGTTGGAGGTCCTGAGCGACAGCCCGTTGGGCAGATCGAACGCGTCGAGCCGTTCGGGGAGCGGGAGATGCTGCTGCATATCGAAATAGCACGCGTCGAGCGCCTTGCGGCCGATCCGGTCGATCACCTCGATATCCGCCATGATCGCGCCGATGCCCGCGCGCGCGACGATATAGACCCAGGCGGTGATGTTCGCGTCGGGGACATAGACCGAGAAATAGCTGGTCTCCGCCCAGTCATAGGGAACCGACGGCGGCGTATGGAACTGCACATCCCGGGCATGGATCATGGCGTGTCTCCTGGCGGACCGTCCTGGTGTTCGGCACGCGCGATCATCGTCGCGATGTCGACGAGTTCGTCCGGCCGCGTGTCGAACCCCGATGCGGCGAACCAGACGCGCTCGCGATGGACCTGGCGGCGGCCGAAGCCGAAGACCGCCTGCTCCACGCGCGCGCGACAGGCCGGTTCGGCATCGCCCGCGACGGCCTGGACCAGACCCTCGACCGCCAGACCGACGCGGTTATAGTCGGCATGGACATCGTCCGCCGGGTCGCGCAGTGCCGCCGAGACCGCCGCGCCGGCCGCGATCGTCGTCTCGCCGCCGCGCAGACCATCGACCACCGCCAGCGCCGTCTCGCGCAGGTCGTCGCGACACAGGCGCTCGTAGCGATCGAGCCAGGGCAGCTGCTCGAGCAGCATCGAAAGCTGCGCCACGATCAGCCCGGCCTGCTCGTTGGCGAGCGAATTGCCGGGGTCGATCGCCGGCAGGATCACGTCGCGCAGACCGTGCAGCACGCTCCTCAGGCGGATATCGGCGCTCGGGGTCATGGTTCTTCTCCCGCGAGCAGCCGGCACAACGTCTCCGAAAGATCCACCGCGCAGGCCGCCAGGAAGCCGAGCAGCGCGGACTGGTGATTGGTCCCGTCCCGCGCGGCGAGCGGGCCCGAGGCGACGTTCATCACGACCAGCTTGTAGCTGTTGAGCACGCGGTACCAGTGCAGGGTGGCGGGATCGATCGTCCGCCCCGACGCCTTCCGATAGCCGTCGAGGAACGCGTCCACCGGCATCATCGCCGCGATCAGCCGCCCGCCATCGGCATCGCGGCTGCAGAACAGCGGCTCCAGGCTGTAGGCGATATCCTCGTGGAAGTCGCCGACATGCGACAATTCCCAATCGAGAATAGCGGTCATCCGCAGCGTGGTCTCGTCGAACATGAAATTGCCGAGCCGGTAATCGCCGTGCAGCAGGACCGGCGTCTCGCAGATCGGCAGACGCGCGCGCAGCCAGGTCTCCGCATAAGCGAGCAGCGGCGAGGCATCGACCAGATCGACCGCGCGCATCTGCACCCAATAGTTCAATTGCCATTCCGCCGCCTGCGTCGTGCCCGCGGACGGGATCGCGAAATCGGGCAGATCGCAGCGGTCGAGATCGACGGCATGGATCGCCGCCAGATTGCCGACATATTGCGGCGCCAGCGCGGTGCCGACGCGCTCGCCGAGGATGATCCCGACCCCCGAAGGGCCACCGCCGACATCGGTCGGCTTGGTCACCCCGTCGACGAACTGCGTGACCATCGCGGGCTGACCCATCGCCGCACCGCGCGCATCGACGAACGCCACCGGCGCGACGGGGACGACGCCGCGCACCGCCGCCAGCACCTGCGCCTCGCGCCCGCGGCACGTCTCGACGATCCCTTCCAGCGGATCCATCCGCAGGACCAGGCGCTCGGCCGGGCCGTCGCCATCGAGATCGAACAGGAACTGTTCCTTGGAGGCGCCGCCGCCCATCCGCCGCACATTGGTCGCGCGTCGCGACTCGTCGTTCGCGGCGAGCAGCACGACGAGCCGCTCGGCCACCTCGCCCGCGGTCAGCGGGATGTAGCGGCCGCCACCGCGACGCCGCCGCTTGGCCGAGATCAGTTCGGCGAGCCTTGGCTCCATCGGCGGCAAGTCGGGCACGGTGTCGGCGACGATCTCGGTCATGCCACGCTCCTCGTGTGGCCGTCCCAGTAACGCGCACGCAGATCCTTCTTCGAGACCTTTCCCGACGGGACCAGCGGAAACGCGTCGACGAAATCGACGCTCTTCGGCACTTTGTAGGCGGCCAGCCGCTCCCGGCACCAGGCGATCAGCGGCGCGTCGTCGCGTTCGTGTCCCTCGCGCAGGATCACCACCGCCTTGACCGCCTCGCCCCAGCGCGGATCGGGCACCCCGATCACCGCGACACCCGCGACCGCGGAATGCACCGAGAGGATGTTCTCGATCTCCGCCGAATAGATGTTCTCGCCACCCGAGACGATCATGTCCTTGAGCCGATCGACGAGGTAATAGAGCCCGTCCGGATCGCGCCGCGCGACGTCGCCGCTCCGGTACCAGCCATTCTCGATCACCGCGGCGGTCGTATCGGGCTGGCCCCAATAGCCTTTCGTGATCGACGGCTGGCGGATCAGCAACTCGCCCGGCTCGCCGTCGGGCACATCCTGACCGTTGGCGTCGACGATCCGGAACGCGATCAGCGGCAGCGGCCGGCCGCAGCTCTGGAGCCTGGCCTCGTCCTCCAGGTCATGCTCGGCGGGGCGCAGGATCGAGGTCGCGCCCCCCGCCTCGGTCGATCCGTAGAACTGCATGAACTGGCACGGCATCGCCGCGATCGCGCGCTTGATGAGACCAAGCGAGATCGGCGACCCGGCGTACAGCGTCAGGCGCAGCGAGGAGAAATCGGTCGACGGCGCCGCCGGATGATCGAGCAGCATCTGCAGCATCGTCGGCGTCAGCGTCAGCAGGCTCGGCCGGAGGCGGCCGATCGCATCGAGCATCGCGGCCGGATCGAACTGCCGCACGATATCGATGCCGACCCCGTTGTAGAGGCATTGCAGCGTGATGCCGATATGCAGCAGGTGGAAATTGGGCAATCCGTTGACGAAGCTGTCGCCGGAATGCCACCGATAGGCCGGCTCGAGATGCTCCGACAGGCGCATCATGTTGGTCGCGCCATGGGCGAGCATCACCCCCTTGGGGCGCCCTGTCGTGCCCGAGGTGTAGAGCTGGAAGGCGGTATCCTCGAGCTCGACATGGATCGCGGGCGGCGTCGCGGGATATGGCGCGACCCGTTGCTCGAGGGTCGCCTCGGCATCGATCCAGATCGCCTCGGGCGGCTCCTCGAGCAACGTGCAGGCGGCGTCCCACAAGGGCGCGCAGTCGCGCTCGACGATCGCGAAGCGCGCGCGGCTGTCGGCGATCTGCTGGGCGAGTTCGGGCGCGGATAGTCGCCAGTTGTAGATGACGAGGCCGCTGCGCGTGCGCGCACAACCGAACAGCGCGAAATAGAAGTCGAAGCTGTTGCGACCGATGAACCCGATCAGCGTGTCCGGCTCCGCACGGCCGGCGAGGAGGAAGTGCGCGACCTGATTGGCGCAAGCGTCGAACTCCGCGAAGCCGATCGCGCGATCGAACGTGCGCAGCGCGCGGCGATCGGGATCGTGTCGCGCCCAATAGGCGGGATAGTCGCCGAGCGTGCGGATTTCCGGATAGACCCACATGTCAGGCGCCCCTGAAGACCGGCGGGCGTCGCTCCGCGAACGCACTGATCCCCTCGCGCGCGTCGGCGGTGGCGCTCATCCGCGCGAGCGCCTGCGCCTCGAGCTCGAGCTGCGCTTCGAGCGGTTGGTCCATGACCGTCATGAACAGCCGCCGGATTTCGCCATAAGCCCGGGTCGGGCCGGTCGCGAACGTACGTGCGATCTCCTCGGCGCGTGCGGCAAAGCCGTCGAGCGGGCACACCTCGTCGGCCAGCCCCGCGGCCAGGGCCTGCCCGGCATCCAGCGTTTCGGACAGCAGCACGAACTTGCGCGCGCGCGCGAGGCCCATGCGCCGGGTGTACATGATCGTCGATCCGCTATCGCATGAGAAGCCGATGCCCGCGAAGGCGGAGACGAACCGCACATTCTCGGCGACGACGACGATGTCGGCACCCGCGACGAAGGCCGCCATGCCGCCGGCGCACACGCCCTGGACCGCGGCGACGATCGGGGCGTCCATCCGCTGGAGACGCGCGATCGCGCTGTGCAGCGTGGTCGTCCAGCGCTTGATGTTGCGCGGCAGCTCGTCGAAATCCTTGACGAAGGTGGCGAGATCGCCGCCGAAGCCGAACGCCTTGCCCTGCGCGGCGACGAGGACGCACCGCACGCCGCGATCCTCGGAGAGCAAGGCCCCGACCTCCGCCATTTCGGCGCAGAACGTGCCGTCGATCGGATTGCCGCGCGCGGCATCGGTGAAGGTGAGGCGCGCGAGCCCGTCATCGACGGCGAGCGTCATTCGCGTGAATTCCACCGCCCTCTCCTTATTTTCTGTAATCATGTTTACGGCTTCCCCGAGCGGGGTCAAGGGCCAAGCGTCGCGCGCTCAGGCGAGCAGCCGTGCGCGGACCGCGGCGCGGCGATCCGGGTCGAGGCCGACCTGCCGTTCCAGATAGGCCGGGATCGAGCCGAAATCCGCCTCGATCCGCTCGAAACTCGCCTCGATATAGTCGCGCTCGACGCCGATCAGCGCGGCCATCGCCGCCTCGCTCACCGCCGAGCCGACGCGGCTGACGACCATCCGCCGCGTGTGATCGATCACGGTCTCGGTCGCGCGGCCTGCGCTGGACAGATAATCGGCGACCGCCTCCTCGCGCGCGACGCCCAGTGCCTCGAGGATCATCGTGCAGATGAAGCCCGTGCGATCCTTACCCGCGGTGCAATGGACGAGCAGCGGAACGTCGCCGCGCGCGATGCGATCGAAGATCGTCGCGAGATGCGGCGCGGCGGCGGTCGGCAATTCGCGATAGACGGTCCGCATCGCGCGCAGCGCACCGGCGCCGCTGGGATCCTCGCGCAGGATCGTCCAGGCGTCGGACGAGGAGCGGATACCGCCCAGAATGTCGAGCCCCAGCAGTTCGACGCCCTGCCCGGCCCACCAGCGGTTGGGCGCATGGCTGCGCTCGCCGTCGCTCCGGAGGTCGCAGACGAGGACGATGCCGGCGCCGCGCAATGCCGCGATGTCCTCCTCGCTCGGCTGGAGGACGGCTTCGGAACGGAAGATCAGGCCGCGTCTGACGAGACGGCCATCGGCCCCGGCCCCGCCGCCGATATCTCGAAAATTGGGCGCCGTCGCGAGTTTCATCCGATCCCTCCCCTCAGCTCACAGCGACCGACCGACGAGTTCCTTCATGATTTCCGAGGTGCCACCGTAGATCCGTCGCACGCGCGCGTCGCGCCAGATGCGCGCGATCGGATACTCGTTCATATAGCCCGCGCCGCCATGGAGCTGCAGCGCCGCGTCGCACACCAGCCATTGCGTCTCGGTGTGCCACAGCTTCGATGCGGCCGCCTCCGCGGCGGTCAGTGCGCCCGCGACGTGGCGCGCGATCGCCCAATCGAGATGCGCCCAGCCGACCTGCAGCCGCGCGGCGAGATCGGCGAGCGTG
>CAZZZX010000215.1:0-5677 GCA_964658585.1 uncultured Novosphingobium sp. | reverse complement strand
CGCTGCGCGCCTTCCTGGCGCGCGACGCGGACGGCGCGTGGCGGGCGATGCCCGGCGGCTTCGCGCGGCTGGCGGCGCACGACGACATCCGCGCGGTGCTGATGGGCGAAGGCGATCTGTCGGCGGACGTCTGCATCGTCTCCGATCGTCCCGAGGCGGCGATCTCGCTGCTCGATACCAGCCCCTCGCCCGCGGTCCGCCGCGTCGCGGGCACGCTGCCGAGCAAGGCGGCGGACAATTTCTTCTGGCTGTCGCGCTATCTCGAACGCGCCGAGATGGTGCTGCGCATGGTTCGCGCGCTGCTCGGCGGGACGATCGAGGCGGACGGCGCGACCGCACTCAGCCGCGCGACGCTCGGCCAGGTCGCCGAACTGCTCGTCGAGTGGGGCGCCGCGCCGCGCGACATCGTCACGGGCGGAGTCACCGCGCTGTGCGCGCGCGCGGTCGGCGACACCGATCTCGGCGCGAGCGCACACGCGCTGTTCGGCGCCGCCGCGGGCATCGCACAGGGCCTGCGCGAACGGCTGTCAATCGACGTCTGGCGGCTGGTCTCGCGTCCGCTCGGCTCGGTCGCCGAGCATCCCGCCGAGGCGCTGATCGAACATGCCGCGCGGCTGATCGACCGCTGTGCCGCGATCGCCGGGCTCGCCGCCGAGAACATGGTGCGCGGCCCCGCCTGGATGTTCCACGACATCGGCCGCCGGATCGAGCGCGCGGTGCATCTCTGCCGGCTGCTGCGCACCTTCGCGACCGATACTGCGACGAGCGACGATCTCGGCCTGCTGCTCGATCTGTGCGACTGCCAGATCAGCTACCGGATGCGCTATCTCTCGGGCCTCGCGCTGCTGCCGGTGCGCGACATGCTGGTGCTCGAGCCCGGCAATCCGCGCGCGCTGGTCTTCCAGGTCGACTGCATCGTGCGCCGGCTGGCGACGCTGCCGACGCTGCGCGACGACGGGATGCCCGAGCCGCCGGTCCGCATCGCGACATCGATCGCCGCGGTCCTCGCCGCGCGGACCGCCGAAAGCCTCGACGACGGCGATCTTGACTGGATCGAGGCGCAGCTGCTCGACCTGTCCGACGCGATCGGCAACCGGTTCTTCCTGCAGGGGCGCGAGCGCGCCGCCAACATGACGCGGCTGGCATGAGGTATCGCGTCGATCATCTCACCCGCGTCCAGTACCGCTCGCCGGTGCGGCTGGCGCGCTTCAACCTGCGTCTCGCGCCGATCGCCTGGCCGGGCCAGACGACCAGCGGCTTCTCGCTCGCGATCGAGCCGCGCCCGGCACGACGCGAGGAGCGCATCGGCGCGTACCCGTTCCTCCTCACCCGCGTCGAGATCGACCAGCCGATCGAGACGCTCGAGATCCGCGCGCGGTTCGAGGCGAGCGCGGAGGACGCGATGCTCGATCTCGCCATGCCCGATCCGTCGATCGCCGACGTCGCGCGGTCCGCGCTGGCGCAGCGCTCGCTGGAGCCGCGTGCGCCGACGCTCTATCTCTACCCTTCGCCGCTGCTGCCGGGCGAGCGCGCGATCGCGGACTGGGCGGGCGCGTTCCTGGCGGCGGACGCGCCGGTGTTCGCCACCGGGCTCGCGCTGACCCAGGCGATCCAACGCGACTTCCGATACGATTCGGACGCGACCGAGGCGGATACGCCGGTCGCACAAGCCTTCGCGATGCGACGCGGGGTCTGCCAGGATTTCGCGCATATCCTGATCGAGGCGTTCCGCTCTGCGGGGCTGCCCGCGGCCTATGTCAGCGGCTATCTGCGCACCGTGCCGCCGCCCGGCCAGAAGCGGCTGGTCGGCGTCGACGCGATGCACGCCTGGGTGGCGCTGTGGTGCGGGGTCCAGCGCGGCTGGGTCGGGTTCGATCCGACCAATGGCTGCGTCGCGGGCTCGGGCCATCTCGTCACCGCGATCGGGCGCGATTATGCGGACGTCTCGCCGATCGACGGCATCTTCGTCGGGGGCGGCTCGCAGCGTATCGAGACGCAGGTGGATGTGGTGCCGCTGGATACGTGACGGTCAGTTGCCGAGCTCTACCCCATGCCCGAACGTCGCGATCATCGCCTTGAGCCCTGCCCCCTCCTTGTCGCCCGGCGACCAGCGGCCCGCGGCGAAGGCGAGCAGACGATTGACGAAATCGAGCTTGAGCACGATCTGCGGAGTGATCCGGAACGGATAGAGATCGGGCTGGCCCATGCTGCGATTGACCGCGTTGACCGCATAGGCGAGCGGTATCCACGCATCGATCAGCGTCGCGGTATCGGCGCTGAACGGATCGAAACCGACGCGCGCGACCGCCTCGCCCGCGCCCGCGCCGGATACCCCGATCGTCATGTCGAAGCTGCCGATCGTCGCCAGCGTATCGACGATGTGCAGATAGTGCGCGAAGGTCTCGGCGAAATCCTCCCATGGATGCATCGTCGCGTAGGCGGAGACGTAATCGGTCTCCCACCCCTCGCGCCGGACGCCCGCATAATGCGCCTGGAGCGCAGCCTGGTAATCCGCGCGCTCGTCGCCGAACAGCGCTCGGAACGGGCCGAGATCGGGGGTGAACTCGATCAGCCGGTGCCAGTAGTAATGGCCGATCTCGTGCCGGAAATGGCCGACCAGCGTGCGATACGGCTCGCCGAATTCGCGGCGGAAGCGCTCGCGCGCGACATCGTCCGCCTCGATCAGGTTGATGGTCACCAGCCCGGCCTGATGCCCGGTCAGCAAGCCCGGCGTGGAACCCTGCTCGGCGGCGGGATCGTAGAGGAAATCGAAGGTCAGGCCGAAACTCCCCGAGCCCAGCACCGCGGGCGGGGTGCCGAGCCGGATCAGCGTGTGGATCGTGCGCTTCTTGGCGGTCTCGATCCGCGTCCAGCGTTCCAGCGCGCCGGCGATGGCGAGATCGGGAATGACGCGGTTGAACTTGCAGCCGTCGCAGAGCGTGCGCTCGGGCGGGCCGGCGAGGAGCCAGTTGCACACGCCGAGCCGGCCATTGTCGCACGGCCGAAGCGCCGCCCCGCCGTCACCGTCGCGGCCGCGCCACCGGCCGTCCTCGTCGAGCACATGGAACTGCCCAGCACCCGGCTCGAACGCGACGGCACGACCGCAGCCCGGGCAGCTCCGCGCATCGAAGCCGAGCAACTGCTCGCAATTGGGGCAGGACAAAGCGCGCATCTCGATGCCCTTGACGAGCCGCCGCGCCGGTGGTTCCGCGCAGGCGGTCAGGATATCGCGATGATCTGATGCAGGGCGCGGCCGACCGCCCCGAGATCATAGGGCTTGGGGAAGAAATGCGTGCCCTCGGGCATGTCGGCGACGCCCGGGGTGCAGTTGCCCGAAACGATGATGAACTTGAGCGGTGGCCAGCGATCGTGCGCATAGGCGACGAGCTGCAACCCATCCATCGATCCCGCCATCTGGATATCGGTGAAGACGACGCGGATGTCCGGATGCGCTTCGAGAATGGCGATCGCTTCGTCGGCATTCTCCGCCTCGAGCACCTCGAAGCCGAGATCCGCGACCAGCGCCGTGGCCGACAGCCGGATCATCGCCTCGTCTTCGACGACGAGCACCTTCCCCGAGACGATCCCGTCAACCGACCCCATCCCACTCACCCACGGCCCACGAACGAGACGGATGGCCGGTGCAGGCAAGACCCGGTCCAGAGACGCAACAGGCCGAAAAAACTTGACCCAGATTAGTAAACGCACCGACCGCCAGACTCGATCCATGCGAGCACGCGAAAAATTCGGATGGTTTCCGGATGCGTCCGAAGAGGTCGTCGACGGTACCGGGTCGGCGCGCCGCCGGCGCGAACCGGCGGCGCTTCCGGATCAGGGCATCAGCACGGTATCGACGACGTGGATCACGCCGTTCGACTGCATCACGTCCTTGATCGTGACCATCGACATGCCGCCCTTGGCATCGGTGAGCATGAGCTTGCCCATCTTCATCGTCGCGGTGAGCGGCTCGCCTTCCACGGTGGTGAGCGTGGCGGTGCCATGACCGGCCTTGATCGCGGCGGCGATGTCCTTGGAGGTCATCGTGCCCGAGACGACGTGATAGGTCAGGATCTTGGTCAGCGTGTCCTTGTTCTCGGGCTTGAGCAGCGTGTCGACGGTGCCCGCGGGCAGCTTGGCGAACGCCTCGTTGGTCGGCGCGAAGACGGTGAACGGGCCGGGGCCCGACAGCGTATCGACCAGGCCCGCCGCCTTGACCGCGGCGACCAGAGTGGTGTGATCCTTGGAATTGACCGCATTCTCGATGATGTTCTTCTTGGGGAACATCGCGGCGCCGCCCACCATCGGGTTGGCGGACACGCCGGCGGTCAGGCCGGGCACGGCCCCGATCATCGCCATGCTCATTGCTACGGCGCGAAACTTGTTCATCGACATCGCTCGTCCTTCCCTGCTGCAGTCTCAAGGACTGCGTGGCAGATACGTGTGACGGGGCGTCAAGGATGTCGCGGCGGAACAGATTAACCATGTCGTTGCTGCGACGAAGCCGTATCGCGGCGGAAAACCGGGAGAAGAGCGATGGCGGACATACTGGGCATCACGCGCGACGGGCCGGTCGCGATCCTGACGCTGGATCGGCAGGACATGCGCAATGCGCTGGGCGAGGCGGGAGACGGCGCGTCCATCGCGGCGCGCTGCGCCGAGCTCGCCGCCGATCCGACGGCGCGCGTCGCGATCCTGACCGGTGCGGGCAAATCCTTCTCCGCGGGCGGCAACGTCAAGGCGATGCTGGCGCGCCAGGGCGGCTTCGCGGGCAATCCGGCGATAGTGCGGGAGGGCTATCGCGGCAACATCCACCGCATCCTGCGCGCGCTCCATGCCTTCGACCTGCCGCTGATCGCCGCGGTCAACGGCGCGGCGATCGGATTGGGGTGCGATCTCGCCTGCCTCGCCGACATCCGCATCGCCTCGACCGCGGCGCAGTTCGGCGTGACCTTCCTCAAGCTCGGTCTCGTCCCGGGCGACGGCGGCACCTGGCTGCTCCCGCGCGTGATCGGGATGAGCCGCGCCGCCGAACTGTTCTTCACCGGCCGCGTCATCGATGCCGCGACCGCCGCTGAATGGGGCCTCGTCTCGCGCGTCGTCGCGCCCGAGGCGCTGATCGACGAGGCGCTGGGGCTCGCGCACGAGATCGCCGCGCAGCCGCCCCACCAGTTGCGCGCGACCAAGATGATGCTGCGCCAGGGCCAGACGGTGACCTACGACACGATGCTCGAACTGGCCGCATCGACCCAGGCGCTGATGCATCACACCCGCGATCACGAGGAGGGCGCGCGTGCGGTGCTCGAACGGCGTGCGCCCAGCTTCGAGGGACGATGATCGCGCGCCGCGATCGGGATGGGTTGCCATGACGGTCTTGCCGTCGGGCCGACGACTTTCCCGTTGCAACCCCGCGCCGCATGGGCTTTCACGGTGCCCGGCGGCGGTTGTCCCGCGTCGCCCTGGAGTTGCTCTATCGTGACGATCGGCCTTCGCCGCCCCGCCCTCGCGCTGCTGTTCGCGCCCGCCCTGCTCGCCGCCGCGCAGGTGCCCGACGCGGTGCCGACGCTCGCGCCGCCGCCGCCCGTCGCGCCGCCGCCGCCGCCGGTGGTCGTGGTCCCGCATGTCGTGCCGCATCTGTCGCAGAAGCAGATCGCGCAGCTTCGCCAGATGCTCGACGGCG
>CAZZZX010000214.1:0-5684 GCA_964658585.1 uncultured Novosphingobium sp. | reverse complement strand
CCGTCGGGCATCAGCCCCTTGCCCTGCGTCGCGCGGATCGCGGTGCACAGGTTGGTCTTGCCGCTGAGGCACGACTTACACTGGCGGCATTCGGGGGTGTAGAGCGGGATGACGTGGTCGCCCGGCGCCACGCTGGTCACGCCCGCGCCGACCTCGCGGACGATGCCCGCGCCTTCGTGGCCGAGCACGCTCGGGAACAGGCCCTCGCTGTCGAGGCCGTCGAGCGTATAGGCGTCGGTGTGGCAGATGCCGGTCGCCATGATCTCGACCAGCACCTCGCCGGCCTTGGGCCCCTCGAGATCGAGCTCGACGATCTCGAGCGGCTGCTTGGCCTCGAAGGCGACGGCGGCACGGGTCTTCATGGGATTGGGCTCCGTCGGGATCAGATGTGGATCGGCTTGCCGGTCACGGCCATCGCCGCTTCCTTCATCGCTTCGGCATGGGTGGGGTGCGCGTGGCAGGTGTAGGCGATGTCCTCGCTGGTCGCGCCGAACTCCATCGCCTGCGCGGCCTGCGCGATCATCGTGCCGCCGACGCTCGCGATCACCCAGACGCCGAGGACGCGATCGGTCCTGGCGTCGGCGATGATCTTCACGAAGCCGTCGGGCTCGTGGTTGGTCTTGGCGCGCGAATTGGCCAGCATGGGGAATTTGCCGACCTTGATGTCGCCGCGTTCCTTCGCGACCTCTTCGGTCAGCCCGACACCGGCGATCTCGGGCGCGGTATAGACCACGCTCGGGATCACGTCGTGGTTTACGATGCCGGTCAGCCCGGCGATGTTCTCGGCGACCGCGATGCCCTCGTCCTCGGCCTTGTGCGCCAGCATCGGACCGGGAACGACATCGCCGATCGCCCAGATGCCCGCGACCGACGTCCTGAAATCATGGTCGATCTCGACCTGGCCGCGCTGGTTGACCGCAAGCCCCGCCTTGTCGAGCGCGAGCCCGTCGGTGTTCGGGCGGCGTCCGATCGAGACCAGCACCACGTCCGCCTCGATCGTCTCGGCGGCGCCACCGGCGGCGGGCTCGACCGTCAGCGTCGCCTTGTCGCCCGCGACCGTGACGCCGGTGACCTTGGTCGACAGCCTGAACTCGATCCCCTGCTTCCTGAAGATCTTGTTCGATTCCTTGCGGACTTCGCCGTCGAAGCCGGGCAGGATCTGGTCGAGGAACTCGACGACCGTGACCTTGGCGCCGAGCCGCTTCCACACCGAGCCCAATTCGAGCCCGATCACGCCGCCACCGATCACGACCATCGTCTCGGGCACCTTGGCGAGCTCGAGCGCGCCGGTCGAATCGACGACGACCTTCTGGTCGATCGCGACACCCGGCAGCGGCGTCACCGACGAGCCGGTGGCGATGACGATGTTCTTCGCGCGATAGCCCTTGCCGCCGACCTCGACGGTATCCGCACCGGTGAAGGCGGCGCGGCCCTTGAGCCACTCGACCTTGTTCTTCTTGAACAGGAAGGCGATGCCGCCGGTGAGCTGCTTGACCGCATCGAGCCGCTGCGCGTGCATCGTGTCGAGATCGAGTTCGACCGTGGTCCTGATGCCGAGCTTGGCCATCATGCCGTTGGCGGCATGATCGTAGAGCTCGGAGGCGTGCAGCATCGCCTTGGAGGGGATGCAGCCGACATTGAGGCAGGTGCCGCCCAGCGTCTCGCGGCTTTCCACGCACGCGGTCTTGAGCCCCAGTTGCGCGGCACGGATCGCGGCGACATAGCCGCCCGGGCCGGAGCCGATCACCAGAACGTCGAAGTCGTAGTCAGCCATTCTATTTCTCCGTGCGCGGCAGGGGATGATACCGAGCCGTTCGGTCGATCGAGACAAAATAGCCATCGATCATGGGACTGGGTCTCTCGATGATCCCGCAAACTGCGTCGATCGTCTTTTTCAAGGTCGGTGGCGGCGTCCGGATGAAGATGACCGCGACCGGAGCAGCATGGCCTTCCGCGAAGATCATTCGTCCGAAATCGCCGTCGAACGTCATGAGGACACGGTCGTCGGCGATCGCCCGGTCCAGCACGGCCTCGTCGGGCGCGGATGTCATCACCTCCGAAGCAAACAGGATGTCGTGGCCGCGCTCGCGTAGCCGATAGACCAGCGGAGCAGGAATATTCTCGTCGGCGAGAATCCGCACCTACGCCACTTTGGACTCGATGATGTACCGTTCCTCCGTCACGAGCTCATGGGCGA
Source organism: uncultured Novosphingobium sp. (assembly GCA_964658585.1). Lineage (GTDB taxonomy): Bacteria > Pseudomonadota > Alphaproteobacteria > Sphingomonadales > Sphingomonadaceae > Solisphingomonas. Next base: position 3,487 of record CAZZZX010000214.1, on the reverse strand, counting down.
GCGCGAAGATCGCATTGACGTCGTCGCGACAGATATGCGGATAGGCTTCCAACACGTCGTCGATCGACCACCCGGCGGCAAGCTGTTCCAGAACCAGTTCGACCGATATTCTCGTCCCCTTGATGACGGGCTTGCCACCCAGGATGCCGGGAACCGTGTGGATGCGGGCCATGTAATCCATTGTTCGTATCCTAGAGATCGATCAGCAGCCTCGTCGGATCCTCGATAGCATTCTTCAGCGCGACGAGGAACGTCACCGCCTCGCGACCGTCGATCAGGCGATGATCGTAGCTGAGCGCCAGATACATCATCGGCCGCGCGACGATCTGTCCGTCCAGCACCACCGGCCGCTCGTCGATGCGATGCAGGCCGAGCACCGCGGACTGGGGCGGATTGATGATCGGGGTGGACATCAGCGATCCGAACACGCCGCCGTTGGAGATGGTGAAGGTGCCCCCCTTCATCTCGTCCATCTTGAGCGTGCCGTCCTTGGCGCGCCTGCCGAAATCGCCGATCGTCTTCTCGATCGTCGCGACCGACATCGCCTGCGCGTCGCGGATCACGGGGACGACCAGCCCGTTGGGCGCCGAGACCGCGACCGAGATGTCGGCATAGTCGCGATAGACGATCTCGTCGCCCTCGATCGAGGCGTTGACGGAGGGAACGTCGCGCAGCGCCTGGCACGCCGCCTTCACGAAGAAGCCCATGAAGCCCAGCCGCACGCCATGCTTCTTCTCGAACAGGTCCTTGTACCGGGTGCGCGCCGCCATGACCTCGGTCATGTCCACGTCGTTGAACGTGGTCAGCATCGCGGCGGTGTTCTGCGCCTCCTTGAGCCGTTTGGCGACGGTCTGGCGGAGCCGCGACATACGCTGGCGCTCCTCCCGGCGTTCGCCCGACGATGCGGCCGGCGGGGGGGTTTGAGCGGCGGCCGGCGCCGACGGCGCCTTGGCGGCGGCGGCGCCCTCGATATCGGTGCGCGTGACGCGACCGTCCCTGCCGCTGCCCGCGACGGTCGACGGATCGACGCCGGTCTCGCCCGCGGCGCGCTTGGCAGACGGCGAGAGAACGTCGCTCGTCCGGGACGGCTGGGCGGGTGCCTGCTGGCCCGCCGTCTCGGCGGGCTTCGCCTCGGCCTTGGGACCGTCCGTCTTCACGGCGACCGCATCGCCCCCCGCCTCGATCGTCGCGATCACCGCATCGACCTGCACGGTGTCGCCCTCGGCCACCACCAGCGTGCCGATCACGCCATCGGTCGGCGCGTTGACCTCGACCGCGACCTTGTCGGTCTCGAGGCTGGCGATCGGCTCGTCGGCCTTCACCGCGTCGCCGGGCTTCTTGAGCCACTGGCCGAGCGTCGCCTCGGTGATCGATTCGCCGAGCGTCGGCACCTTCACTTCGGTGGTCATCATACGTCCTTGATAGATAACGGATCAGGCGGCCTTGGCGGGCGCCGAGCTTTCGGCGAAGCCGAGCGCGGCGGCGATCAGCGCCTTCCGCTCGGCGGCATGGCGCTTGGCGAGGCCGGTCGCGGTCGCCGCCGACGCCTTGCGCCCCGCATAGACCGGGCGCTGCGGCCCGGCACCCGCCTCGATCAGGCATTCCTCGATCAATGGCTCGACGAAGGTCCAGCCGCCATTGTTCTTCGGCTCCTCCTGCGCCCACACCACGGTCTCGACATTGGCATAGGCCTTCAGCCGCTCGACGATGACATCGCTGGGGAACGGATAGAGCTGCTCGACGCGCAGGATCGCGGTATCGTCGGCCCCGGCTTCGTCGCGCGCCTCCATCAGGTCGTACGCGACCTTGCCCGAGCACAGCACCAGCCGGCGCACATCCGCCTCGGCCGGCGCGGCGGGATCGAACAGCACGCGGTGGAAGCGGCTCCCCTCCGCGAAATCCTCGACCCTCGACACCGCCGACTTGTGACGCAGCAGCGACTTGGGGGTCATGATGATGAGCGGCTTGCGGAAGCTGCGCGTCATCTGGCGGCGCAGGATATGGAAATAATTGGCCGGCGTGGTGCAGTTGGCGACCTGCATATTGTCCTCGGCGCAGAGCTGGAGATAACGCTCCAGCCGTGCCGAGCTATGCTCGGGGCCCTGCCCCTCATAGCCGTGCGGCAGCAGCATCACCAGGCCGTTGGCGCGCAGCCACTTGGCTTCGGAGGCGGCGATGAACTGATCGATGATGACCTGCGCGCCGTTGGCGAAATCGCCGAACTGCGCTTCCCACAGCACCAGCGTCTTGGGCGCGGTCGCGGCATAGCCATACTCGAAGCCCAGCACGCCGAACTCGGACAGCGGGCTGTCGAGCACCTGGAACGAGCGATCGACCGCCGACAGCGGGTAATGCTTGCGGCCATCGGTCTGGTCGGTCCAGGCGGCGTGGCGCTGGCTGAACGTGCCGCGCCCCGAATCCTGGCCCGACAGCCGCACCGCATAGCCGTCCTGCAGCAGCGTGCCGAACGCCAGCGCCTCGCCGGTCGCCCAGTCGAAGCCCTCGCCGGTCGCGAACATCTGCTTCTTCGCATCGAGGATGCGGGTCAGCGTCTTGTGGATGGTGAAACCCGCGGGCGGCTCGGTCAGGAAGGGCACCAGCGCGGCGATCTGCTCGGATGTCGCCGCGGTCTCGCCCGAGCGGCGCCCGACTTCCTTGGCCGCGCTGAACCCGCTCCAGACGCCTTCGAACCAGTCCGCCTTGTTGGGCTTGTAGCTCTTGCCCGCCTCGAATTCCTCGTCGAGCTCGGCGACGTAGCGCGCCGCCTCCTCGTCCATCCACGACGCGTCGATGACGCCTTCGGCGATCAGCCGCTCGCCGTACAACACCGAGACCGGCGGATGCTTGCGGATCTCGTCATACATCAGCGGCTGGGTGAAGCTCGGCTCGTCGCCCTCGTTATGGCCGAAGCGCCGGTAGCACCACATGTCGATCACGACGTCGCGCTTGAAGGTCTGGCGATAGTCGGTGGCGAGCTTGGCGGCGAAGGTCACCGCCTCGGGATCGTCGCCGTTGACGTGGAGGATCGGCGCCTGGACGGTCTTGGCGACATCCGACGGATAGGGCGACGAGCGCGCGAATTGCGGGCTGGTAGTGAAGCCGACCTGATTGTTGACGATGAAGTGGATCGTGCCGCCGGTATTGTAGCCGCGCAGGCCGGAGAAACCGAGGCATTCGGCGACGATGCCCTGCCCCGCGAACGCCGCGTCGCCGTGCATCAGCAGCGGCAGCACCTTGGCGCGATCGACGTCGCCGCGCTTGGTCTGCTTGGCGCGCGCCTTGCCGAGCACGACCGGATCGACCGCTTCGAGATGCGACGGATTGGCGGCGAGCGACAGATGGACCTTGACCCCGTCGAACTCGCGATCGGTCGAGGTACCGAGATGATATTTCACGTCGCCCGAGCCGCCGACGTCCTCGGGGTTCGCCGAGCCGCCGGCGAACTCGCTGAACACCGCCGTGTACGGCTTGCGCACCACGTTGACGA
>CAZZZX010000213.1:0-5711 GCA_964658585.1 uncultured Novosphingobium sp. | reverse complement strand
GGTAGATGAGGGCGGTCATAGCGCTGCTCGCGGCATCATTCCTGGCAGGGACAGCAGGCGTTGCCCCGCCGGTCGCCGGCGCGGCCGATCCTCTCGCGGCGACCATCTACACCGAGGACCTACACAACATCCGTCTTTATCGAGGGATGCCCGTTCTGCATCGCCTGCAACGATCGAATTGATCTCTTATTAACCGAAAGCGCCTAGGCCGCAGGCTGTGCGCGTCTTTTCGCATCCTACCTTCCTCCTCCAGGCGACCGCTGCAGCGGCGGCGTGCGCTGCACTGACCTTGTGGCCGCCCTCATCCGGCAAGCTGCTCCTTGTTCCCATTGGTGGACAAAGCGTCGATGTAGTCGCCAAAGTCGCTTTGGCCGGAGGTGCACCGTTGCTTGGGCGAGGACCGCTTCCGGGATCGCTTGTCGTCGTCGGAGAGCGAGCGAAGATCGCCCGTGAAATCAAATCCTGGGACATCATCCTCATGGCCGCTCCGCCAGCGGGATGCGGCACGATCGGATCACTGTCGTGACGGGACTATCGATAATGACGGGGCGTCAGCGAGTACACGTCCTTCAGCATGGCCGGCTAGATGCGCTGGACACCCTTCGCCAGCGCGGGGTCCGGGCATGGGCCGTCATCGGCTGGCTTTCGCTCGGTCTTTTGCTGGTCTGTAACGCGGTCCTACAAGCAGATGCCGTCATACCGCTGCTAATCATCGGCGGCGGCCTGAACATCGCTCCCACGCTTGCCGCCTTGCGCGGCTCCTATGACGGCGCCGCATGCGCGCTCATGGGGACGTTGGCGGCGGCAATTCCCGCGATACTCGTCTTCCTGTTGCGGGGGCATCCCTGGCAGATGGACGCCCACATGTATTTTTTTGTCAGCATGGCCGCCCTTGCGGTTCTGGCCGACTGGCGGCCGATCGCCGTGGCAACCGTCCTTACCGCCATTCACCACCTTTCGCTCGAATGGCTCGCTCCAGAGTGGGTATTCACCGGCGCCGGTAATCTAGGCAGAGTGATTTTCCACGTCGTGGCGGTCGGGCTTCAGTTTGGCGCCCTAACGGCGTTGACGATCCAACTCCAGCGGCTGCTCACCTCCCAAGCTGAGGCGCTACGACGCGCGCAGGATCTTACCGTGATGGCCGAGGAAGGACAGCGGCGAACGGAACAGGCCATGAAGCAGGCTCGTGACGCCGAAGCCGAGGCGGCACGCGAGCGGCGTCAGCGCGAGGAGCAGGCCGCGCGGATCGCGGTCGATCGGCGCGGTGAACTTGTCACTCTGGCGAACGAGTTTGAGCACTCGGTAACATCGATGGTCAAAAGCATTGGCGCCGCGACTGAGCGTTTGCAAGAGGCAGCGGTCGAGCTCGAGACGTTCACTGGCGATACCACGCAGGAAGCAGGCAAAGTCGCCTCAACGGCAACCACGGCGGCGTCGGAAATCAGCCAAGTGGCCTCCTCGATACGCGAACTGTCGCGATCGATCCAGACCGTCGGTATTGCCGCCGACCGCCAATCGGAACTAACCCGCCAAGCGAGCAACGAAGCGCAACGAAGCGTGCAGACCGTCGCCATGCTCGAGAAGCAGGCGGTCGCGATCGAGGGCTTTCTCGACACGATCCGCGCCATCGCGACGCAGTCCAACCTTCTGGCGCTGAACGCCACCATCGAGGCGGCGCGAGCGGGCGACGCTGGCCGAGGGTTCGTGGTGGTCGCCAGCGAGGTGAAATCGCTGTCCGTCGAAACAAAATCTGCTAGCGATCGCATTAGCGCGCTGGTCGGTGCGATCCGCGAAGGGGTCGCCGATACCGGGCAGAAGTTGCGCAACGTGAACGGCGCAATTGGGGAAGTGTCGAGTACGGCCTCCAGCATCGCCGATGCGGTCGATGAACAGCGAACCACGGCTCGAAGTGTCGATACAAGGGCAGACCGCGTCACCCGCTCCGCCGAGGAGGTTGAAGGCCGGATGATCGGCGTCGCGCGCGCCGCGGGGGCGGCGTCATCCTTGTCGGTCGCGGTTCGCACCAGTGCCAGCGAGCTCGCCAGCAGCGCGCGTGATCTGCGGCAATCGACTGATCAGTTCGTGCTGTTCCTTCAGGACAACACCGCGTTGGCGGCGTAATATATGAGACTGTGCGGCGCGTTGCGAGTGGATCGAGCGACGATAAGACCCATAGCACGAAGCCGCTGCGCGGCAGTGGTGCTGGTGGTGAGGTAGCGCGCCTGCGCTGAGGTTTGGCCCTGCTGTAGCGGTGGCGGACGATGGAGTTCCTTCAATCATAGGAACTTCCCATGGCTACTTTTCCCAGCGAACGCCCCGTCAACCAGCTGCGTCAGCGGATGCTCGACGACACGGCGATGCGCACGATGAGGTCGCGCACGCAGCATGACTATGTCCGCCACGTTCGTGCCTTCGCGGCGTTCCTCGGGCGCTCGCCCGACACCGCGACTGCCGAGGACGTGCGCCGCTTCCAGTTCTACCAGCGCGAGCATGGCGCGGGTGAGGAACGCGCCAACCCCGCAATTGCAGCGGCGATTGCCGAGCGGATGCTGGCGGCCGATCGCGCCAGCGAGGCGCTGGCGGCGCTCGACGGGGCATCTGACGGTGTCCGCCTAGGCGGCCATTCGCCCGATTGGCAGCGCGTACGGATCGAGGTGCTCGACGCCCTTGGTCGATGCGACGACGCGCAGGGCGAGCGCTGGCAAGTGTTTGAGCGCGGTCTCGATGCCGGGTATCTCCGGGCGCACCTCAAGCGGCTGCTGGATTTTTGAAGCCATAGGGGCGGAGGAGCGGGCTCTCAGCTTCGCATCGCGCTTTGCCAACTTCCATCAGGCGCTCGCCTTCTTGATCGACTGGCCCGCGCTCGACCGCGCCGCAAGTCTCATCATGGATCGGGCCGGCGAGATCGACGGTAACCAATACTGGCTGCTGACCCCCTCCGCCGACGCGCTCGAGCAGCGCCATCCGCTCGCCGCCACGCTCGTGCTGAGGGCGATGATTGATCTGTCGCTCGATGCCGCCAAGTACAAGCGCTACGGCCACGCCGCCCGCCACCTGCGGACCTGTGAGCATCTCGCCCGGCGGATCGACGATTTTGCCGTGCATCCGATCCACACCGAGTACGTGGCGGACCTCAGGCGGCGTCACGCGCGTAAAAGCGGTTTCTGGGATACCTGAGCGAATAGAGCGAGGCGCCATGAAGCAGCGGCGGCGCGAACTGTAACCAGATCGGGCCGGCTCGACCCAAAAGACGACGTCCAGGGACCACACCTGATTTCCAAAAACAGACGCTTGCTGCAGGGTGGTTATCCAGGCGCTCGCAGGTCGCTTCAATGCCCAGCTTCGGATATCGCTTCAGCATCCCCGCTGCTGCGACGCCGCTATCTGCGGGGCCTCATCAGGCGTAGGCTGAGAACATCTCCGATCAAGGCAGCTAGCACATGAAGCAGTTGATCTATCGTTCTCAACCGTTTGGCTTCGATCGCGCGATGCTCGCCGGCATCTTGGTCGGCGCACGGCGAAACAATCTTCGCGATAACATCACCGGGGCGCTCATATGCCGCCACGATCTCTATCTCCAGCTTATTGAGGGGCCCGAGTCCGCGATCGATGCGCTCTACGCGAGGATCATGGTAGACGATCGTCATGGTGATGTCCGGCTGCTGCTGACCGGCACGACGAACCAGCGGCTCTTTCCGCGTTGGGAGATGCTCGACGACGAGGCGCCCTCGCTGCTCTGGTCCCCAGCAGAGATCACCGAAGGCGTGATCGAGGACACGAACCCGGCCGAGTTGGTTCGGGTCTTCGAGCGATTGTCAGCAAACATCACGAGCCGGGCAAGTGGCCGATAGAAACCCGAAGATCGCGCGCGACCTGATCGGACTCCTCACGGATGTCTTTCGTCGTGCCGCTGTTGCGTTCTTGACCAGCACTGCGAGCGCGATCGTCAGCGCCTGGCGGACCTCGACGGGATCCAAATATTAGGGAGGCTTGCTGGCCTTCCCGCACACCACGTCCATCGCAGCATTGAGCATCGCCGCAGCAATTGTCGGGCGGTGATCGTCGTCATCGCTCACAGGGTCACCGTCATCAGTTGTACCGGGAACGGCTGGGCAAGCGCCAGTGCTTCGTCCATCGGCGCGGTCGCGCATTGTCCGATTTGTCTGATATCCGTCGCTAGCTTCTCAGGTGTTACCGAACACCAAGGGACAGGCGCCAGATGATCCAGCGACACCAGCAGCACATCGGTCGGCCGATCGCTCTCGGTTATGAGGCTCCAGCGTGTGGTGGCACAGACCAGGACGTCGGCCTGACGTCACGCCACCATTTGAAATTCCAAAATGTCGACTCTCATCGGCTTGAGACCTCGGTATTCGCGCGGTGAAGGCCTCGGGGCGCCCAAAGAGCCTGCCGGTAACGAGCAAAACAGCGCTCTCCGCATCGCAGCCGGATGAGCGCGCCTTCCGCCATCGCACGTGCCCTCCGCGGATCTTCCTCAACCGCCGGCCGGATCGCATTCGCATTCCAGTCGGCACTATGCTTGATGTCGAGCACGGCATGAAGATCGAAATAGCGTCTTTCACGGTCACTGAGCCCGATACGCCGCAAGCCTGTGGCCGTGGCTCGGGACCGATCCGGGGCAGTCAACTCGATCACGCCCAATGCTCCCACGGAATGCCACGCAAATCGCCGTGATGTCGCCATCGCCGTCATCGCATTAGCGAGTGCGAGGCTCTCCCAGACGGTACTGTCGATCGAAGGCGCGACGCCGAGCGTGTCGGCGAGCGCTTCGAGCATTGGACCATGCATGCCGCGCGCGTTTCCCCGCCCCATCTCGTCCCAATAGTTGCGGGCAAGCTCGAGCTTTGGACCAATAGGTAGCTTCACCTGCGTCATGGCGACAAGATCGTCGAAGCCGGCTTCTCCAGCCGCCTCCTGCTCGAAAAACCATACCAATTGCTCACGCGTCGCCGTGTCGGCGATCCAAGGGAAGAGTGGATCGCTCTGCCCCGGGCCATCCTGTTTCAACTGCTCGAACCAGGCGGTAAAGCCCTCCGGATCGGTCGGCACCTCGGCAGCTCGCGCCGAAATGTCGCAACGTAGTTCTTCTAGGAAATCACCCTCGAGCCGGAGCATGTCGAGGTTTGCAGCCAGGGTATCAACCCAATCTGATTGGGGGAATCCAGGGCTTAGCCGCTCGTGATTCCACCGAGCGAGACTTCGCTGGGTATCCGCACATAGCGCTGTGGACGCCAGCCCAGCGTAGGTCGGCCGGTATCGAGTAGCCATTAAACTCTCCTGTCGCGAGAAGAACCGCCAAGCGTGAACTTGGTTGCTCGTTCCGTCCCATAGCGGTGATAATATTAGTATAATAACCTAGATTAGTTCCCGACGAAGTGAGCTCCGCCGCGAATGCTTTGCTTGTCTGTTTGAAGATGTGGTCTGCACATATTGAATTACATGAACCTTATGAGCTGAAAATGATGTTTTGAGCTGAGCTATTCGAAGGCTCCCCCGCCCGATCTCAAGAGATAACCACGATTTACGTTGCGGATCAACGCCGAGGCGACGTACTCGTCTAGACGCATAAGCAAATTACCGAACCCCTTAGGGCCGTGGCATAGCCGACTGATCGAGAGCGCGCTCGCTAATGTTCGTGTTGTTGCCCCCTAAAGGCCTGACGGGGCCTCGCGGGTTTGCGCGATGTACTC
>CAZZZX010000212.1:0-5732 GCA_964658585.1 uncultured Novosphingobium sp. | reverse complement strand
TCGGCGCGAGCCTGCCGCAGATCGACGCCAGCTACCAGGCGGAACGCAGCCGCACCTCGAAGACCTTCTCGAACCCGCTGCAGGATCCCAACAACTATATCTACTCGCTGCACACCGCGCAGGTGACGGTGGCCTATCAGCTCGACGTGTTCGGCGCGAACCGCTCGCGGACGCGCTCGGCACGGGCAGCCGCCGATGTCGCAGCGGACCGGCTGGCGGCGGCGCGGACCACCGTGGTCGCCAATCTGGTCACCGCGGTGATCCAGCGCGCCTCGCTCGACGCGCAGATCGCCGCCGCCACCCGCGCGGTCGCCAGCAACAGCGACATCCTCAAGCTGCTCAACCTGCGCCAGCAGCTCGGCGACATCGGCCTCCAGGACGTCGCTGCGCAGCAGACCGCGCTCGCCAATGCGCAAGGCGTACTGCCCGCGCTGCTGCGCCAGCGGACGCAGCAGGACAGCCTGATCGCGGTGCTGATCGGCATCGCGCCGGGATCGCCGCTGCCGACGCTGCCCGCGCTGTCCGATCTCGCGCTGCCGACCAGCCTGCCGGTCGCGCTCCCCGCGCAGATCGTCGCCAACCGGCCTGACGTGCGCGCGGCCGAGGCGCAGATGCGCGGTGCGGGCGCGGACGTCGGCACCGCGATCGCCGCGCGGCTGCCGAGCTTCCCGCTTTCCGCCAGTCTCGGCGGCACCGCCGAGCATTTCGCCGACATGTTCGCGAGCGGCAATCCGTTCTATGCGCTGATCGGCAGCATCACCCAGCCGATCTTCCATGGCGGCCAGCTGCTCCACCAGCAACGCGCCGCCGAAGCGGCGCTCGACGGTGCCAAGGCCCAGTATCGCGGCGTCGCGCTGCAGGCGTTCGCCGATGTCGCCAACGCGCTCGCCGGCCTGCGCAGCGACGCCGATGCGCTGGACGCGGCGGCGCGCGCCTCGGACGCCGCCGAGCGCAACCTCGGCTTTACCCGGCGTCAGCTCGAGCTCGGCGGGGTCGGTACGCTGACGCTGCTCAACGCCGAGGCGAGCAGCGCGCAGGCGGCCGGCCAGCTTGTCCAGGCGCGCGCGGCGCGGTTCGCGGATACGGTGGCGCTGTTCCAGGCGGTCGGCGGTGGCGTGGACAACGGTGCCCGATAGCCGCTAAGTCCTTGAGCGACGCCGCGAAGGCGCAAGGGGGACGCTATGAGGACGGCCTTGGGTGTGGCGATCGCGATCACTGCGGCGTCGGTTCCGGCCCACGCCCAGGATGCGGACAAGCACCAGATGTGCGCGGAACGCCCCGGCCTCACCACCAACGAATGCACGATCGAGCCCGGCCACGGCCAGATCGAGACCGCGCTCGCCGACTGGACGCAGGAGACGCGCCATGGCGACCGGACCGACACCGTGCTGGCCGGCGACACGCTGCTGCGCGTCGGCATCGCCGACGAGACCGAGATCCGGCTTGGCTGGACGCCGTACGGGCATGTCTATGAACGTCAAGACGGGATGACCGACAGAACCGACGGTCCCGGCGACGTGACGATCGGGCTCAAGCGGAATTTCGTCGATGCGCACGAGCACGGCGATGTCGGCCTGTCGATCGCGGCCATCCCGTTCGCGACGCTGCCGGTCGGGCGCGAGCCGATCGGCGACGGGACGTGGAGCGCGGGCGCGCGGGTACCGGTCGGCTATCGCATCTCGAAATCGCTGAAGTTCGAGCTGACCCCGCTCGTCGAGGCCGCGGCGGACGACGACGGTCGCGGCCGCCACCTGCTCTACAGCGCCGCGTTCGGCGCCAAGGTCGACGTCACCGAGGCGATCAACGTCACCGCCGAGGTCGAGGGCCTGCGCGGCGACGATCCCGATCGCGCGGTACGGGGGACGCAGGCGCTTGGTGCGCTCTCGCTCGCGGTCCAGCCGAACGATCGCAGCCAGATCGATGTTCAGACCGTCGTCGGCCTCGACCGCGCCGCGCCGGACATCGAACTGGCTGTCGGCGTGACGGGCTGGTTCTAGCGGCACATCCGGGACCGGCCACCGCTGCACTGCACAAGACGCTTGAGCCCGGGCCGCGCCTCGGCCACGCTACGCCCCGTACGGTAGCGGGACCGCCCCCAATGCACGACATGCTCTGCCGACTTGGACTGCGCCTCGCCGACGCGCGGGACGAATTGCGTTTCTTCGCGATCTATGGCCGCCGTCATCTCGGCTTCGTGCGCATGATGCTGATCGTCGGCGGTCTGTTGCTCGCCTTTTTCGCGATCTGGGACCGGGTGATCGATCCGCTCGGCGCGCCGCACGTCCTCTGGCTGCGTCTCGGCGTGCTGCTGCCCACCACCTGGATCACCTCGCTGCTGCTCGGTACGCGGATCGGGCTGCGCTACCCCGAGCCGGTGATGACGATCACCGCGATGATCTGCACGAGCGCGCTCGCCGCGGTGTGCGCGGGGCTACGCGGCGGCATGGAACAAGCCGCCGGCGCGCTCGCGCTGCTGATCCTGTTCTTCTGCGCGCTGATGCCCGTGCGGCTGGTGTGGTATCTGATATTCTGCGCGCAGACCTTCGCCGCCTATTGGGTCGCGCTCCATTTCTCGGCGGGCAACCGGGACGGGCTGCCCGAGATCAACGGCCTGCTCCTCGATACCGCACTGTTCCTCGGCGGTGTCTCGGTGACCTGGCGCGAGCGCAGTGCGCGGCGTCAGTTCATGATCGCGCGCGAGCTCGACACCTCGCGCGACCGGGTGGACGAGCTGCTGCTCTCGATGCTCCCGCGCGAGGTGGTCTCGCGCATCCAGGGTGGCGCGACGCTGATCGCCGACCAGATCGACGAGGTGAGCATCGTCTTCGCCGATATCGTCGGCTTCACCGAGCTGTCGCGGCGACTGACCGCGGTCGAGCTGATCCAGCTGCTCAACCGGCTGTTCTCGGATTTCGATCGCGCCGCGGTCGCGCACGGGATGCAGAAGATCAAGACGATCGGCGATGCCTATATGGCGATCGGCGGCCTGCTGCCGACGCGCGACGGCACGGCAGCGATCGCGGCGGCCGAATTCGCCGCCGACATGCGCCGGATCACCGCCAACGTCTCGGTCGATCTCGGTCTCTACGTGGCGATCCGCGTCGGCCTGCATGTCGGGCCGGTGGTGGCGGGCGTGATCGGGACCAGCCGCCCCGCCTATGATTGCTGGGGCGAAGCGGTCAATCTCGCCAGCCGGCTGGAAAGCGCGTCGCGCGCGGGCGAGGTGCTGATCTCGGCCAATGCGCAGGCGGCGCTGCAAGGCACCTATCTGACCCACCCCCAGCCCGCGATCTCGCTCAAGGGCATCGGCCTGACCCCGGTCTGGCGGCTCGGCTCGCGGCAGGCCGAGAGCCAGATCCGGACCGCATCCGCCTGACCGGGCCGGTTCCCATGTCGGACCGCGGATGGCATGGAGCCTCGATGCCTCTCGCCTCTCCCCCGCCCCGGTCGCCGATGCGCCGCGCCGTTCGCGTCGTCCTGCCGCGCGAGCGCCCGGAATGACCGCGATCGGTATTCTCGGCGCCCACGGCAGGATGGGCCGGGCGATCGCCGAGGCAGCGGAGGCGGACGGCATCGCCGTCGCCGGCGCGATCGATCGTCGGGGCGACCTCGCCGGGCTCGCGGCGGCCTGCGACGTGCTGATCGACTTCACCGTCCCCGCCGCGCTCGCCGACCATCTCGCCGCGGCGGTGACGGCGGGAACACCGATCCTGGTCGGCACCACCGGGCTGGATACGGACCACCAGGCGCTGGTCGACCATGCCGCGAACGCGGTCGCCGTCGTCCAGGCCGCGAACACCTCGCTCGGCGTCGCGGTGCTCGGCGGGCTGGTCGAGCAGGCGGCGCGCGCGCTCGGCGCGGACTGGGACATCGAGATCGTCGAGATGCATCACCGCCACAAGCTCGATGCACCCTCGGGGACCGCGCTGCTGCTCGGCGCCGCCGCGCATCGCGGTCGCGGTGCTCGACCGCACGAACTCGATCGTACCGATCGCGCCTCGGGGCGCAAACGCGAGGCGGGCGGCATCTATTATGCGTCGCTGCGCGGCGGATCGGTCGCGGGGGATCACAGCGTCGTCTTCGCGGCCGAGGGCGAACGCATCGAACTCGTCCACCGCGCCGAGAGCCGCGCGATCTTCGCGCGCGGCGCCCTGCGCGCCGCGCTGTGGCTGGGCGACGGCCGCGCACCCGGCCGCTACACCATGGCCAATGTCCTCGGTCTCGCATGAAGAAGGCCGAGATCTTCGAGTTCTACCGGCGCCTCGCCGAGGCCGATCCCGCGCCCGAGACCGAGCTTGCCTGGACCAACCCCTATACGCTGCTGGTCGCGGTCGCGCTGTCCGCCCAGGCGACCGACATCGGCGTCAACAAGGCGACGCGGGCGCTGTTCGCACAGGTCGACACGCCTGCCGCGATGCTCGCGCTCGGCGAGGAGGGGCTGCGCCGGCACATCCGCACGATCGGGCTGTTCAACACCAAGGCGAAAAACCTCATCGCCGCCGCGCGGATGCTGGTCGAGCGGCATGACGGCGTGGTGCCGCGCGACCGCGACGCGCTCGAGGCGCTGCCCGGCGTCGGCCGCAAGACCGCGAACGTCGTGCTCAACGTCGCGTTCGGCGCGGCGACGATCGCGGTCGACACGCATATCTTCCGGGTCGCCAACCGCACCGGGCTGGCGCCGGGCAAGCACGTCCGCGCGGTCGAGGACCGGCTCGTCAAGGTGACGCCGGCACCGTTCCTCGCGCACGCGCACCATTGGCTGATCCTGCACGGCCGCTATGCCTGCAAGGCGCGCCGCCCCGAATGCTGGCGCTGTGTCGAACGGGATCTGTGCCGCTACAAGCCCAAGACCACGGCACCGAAGGACCAGCTCGTGCGTTATGCCGCGGCGACGCCGCGACAGGCGCCCGATGGAGAGACGTCATGAACCATCGCCTGCTCACCGCCCTGCTGTTCGCTACCGCCGCACTGATCGTCGGCCCCGCCGCCGCGCGGCCGCTCAAGCCGGCGGAGGAGGCGCTCATCAAGCCCTCCGGCCCCCCGAAGAGCTGCATCCCGCTCATCAGCATCGATCACACCCGGGTACGCGACGATCGCACGATCGATTTCTACGTCCGCGGTCGTCAGGTCTACCGCAACGTCCTGCCCAACAGCTGTCCGGAACTCGGCTTCGAGGAGCGGTTCTCGTACGAGACCAGCCTCTCCGAACTCTGTTCCACCGACATCATCACCGTGCTCCACGACAGTCCGCCGGTACGCGGCGCGTCGTGCGGGCTGGGTCAGTTCCAGCCGGTGACCGGCGCGCCGCGCGACTGACCGGATGGGACTGGCGAGAGCGCCGAGGCTCTGCTAGGGGCTCGCCCGACGCACCGGTAGCTCAGCTGGATAGAGCGCTGCCCTCCGAAGGCAGAGGCCAGGGGTTCGACTCCCTTCCGGTGCACCAGTTCCCCGATCCCGACAGGCCGGTCCAGACCTTTCCGATCCGGGCCAGCAGCGCGGCGTCGGCATCACGGGCGGCGCGATCGAGCCACAGGTGCGCATCGTCGCGCCGGCCCTGCCGCAGCATCTCGAGCGCGTGGTTGAACTGGCCGCGGAAATAGCCGCCCTCCGCCGACAGCCGATACCAGTATGCCGCGCTCGCCGGATCGCGGGCGGTCCCCCAACCCTCCTCCCGGCAGCGCGCGAGCAGGTTCATCGCGCGGGCATGACCGCGCCGCGCGGCGCGTTCGTAG
>CAZZZX010000211.1:0-5786 GCA_964658585.1 uncultured Novosphingobium sp. | reverse complement strand
CCGAGGTCGGCCGCGGCTGCGGCGGGCGCGGGATCATCCACGGCTTCGAGACGCTGGAGAAACTGGGCTTCCACGAATGGGGCTTCGACTATGTCCTGCTCGATTTCCTGGGCGACGTGGTGTGCGGGGGCTTCGGTCTGCCGATCGCGCGCGACATGTGCCAGAAGGTGATCGTCGTCGCGTCGAATGACCTGCAGTCGCTCTACGTCGCCAACAACGTCTGCAAGGCGGTCGAATATTTCCGCAAGATGGGCGGCAATGTCGGCGTCGCGGGCATGATCCTCAACAAGGACGACGGCACCGGCGAGGCCAATGCCTTCGCCGAGGCGGTGGGCATTCCGGTGCTCACCGCGATCCCGGCCAATGAGGACATCCGCAAGAAGAGCGCAAACTATCAGATCATCGGCAAGCCCGGGGGGCAATGGGCGAGCCTGTTCGAGCAACTCGCGGTCAACGTCGCCGAGGCGCCGCCGCTGCGGCCCACGCCGCTCGATCAGGACGGCCTGCTCAACCTGTTCAGCGCGGATGTGACCGGGGCGGATTTCACGCTCAGGCCCGCGACGCAGGCGGACATGCGCGGCGCGGCCTATATGCCCAAGCCGTCGCTCGAAATCGTGTACGACGCGGTCTGATCGTGGACGTGCAATCCCTCCCGCGCGATCGCGACCGGATCGACCTGGCCTCGGCGCCCGTCGCTGTCGCGGAGGGGGGCTGTTCGTCCAAAGACACCCTGCGTGGCGCCGCCGTCACCGCGGGCAAGTCCGCCATCCTCGATCGCTACGCCGCGGATTATCCCAAGGGTCCGCACGATCAGCCGCAATCGATGTGCCCGGCGTTCGGTTCGTTGCGCGTCGGGCTGCGGATGCGCCGCACCGCCACCGTGCTGTCGGGCTCGGCCTGCTGCGTCTATGGGCTGACCTTCACTTCGCACTTCTACGGCGCCAGGCGCAGCGTCGGCTATGTGCCGTTCAGTTCGGAGACGCTCGTCACCGGCAAGCTGTTCGAGGACATCCGCGAGGCGGTGCATCAGCTTGCCGATCCCGCGCTCTACGACACGATCATCGTGACCAACCTCTGCGTGCCGACCGCATCCGGCGTGCCGCTGCAGCTGCTCCCCGACCAGATCAACGGCGTCCGCGTCATCGGCATCGACGTGCCGGGCTTCGGCGTGCCGACGCACGCGGAAGCCAAGGACGTGCTTGCCGGCGCGATGCTGAGCTATGCGCGCAGGGAGGCCGAGACCGGTCCCGTCGCCGCGCCCAAGGAACGACCGGACCGGCCTACCGTGACCCTCCTCGGCGAGATGTTCCCGGCTGACCCGCCAGGTATCGGGCTGATGCTCGCGCCGCTGGGCCTCGCGGCCGGCCCGGTCGTCCCGACGCGCGAGTGGCGCGAGCTGTACCAGGCGCTCGACTGCGCCGCGGTCGCCGCGATCCACCCCTTCTACACCGCCAGCGTTCGCGAATTCGAGGCGGCGGGACGGACCGTGGTCGGCTCGGCACCGGTCGGCGCGGACGGCACGGCGTCGTGGCTTGATGCGATCGGCAAGGCGTGCGGCATCGCGCAGGACAAGGTCGACGCATCGAAGAACCGCTTCATCCCCGCGATCCGCGATGCGCTCGCCGCCAAGCCGATCAAGGGGCGGATCACGGTCTCGGGCTATGAGGGCTCCGAACTGCTCGTAGCACGGCTGCTGATCGAGAGCGGCGCGGACGTGCCCTATGTCGGCACCGCCTGCCCGCGTACGGTGTGGTCCGATCCCGATCGCGACTGGCTGACGGCGAAGGGCGTCCGCGTCCAGTATCGCGCGAGCCTCGAGCAGGACATCGCCGCGGTCGAGGAATATGGTCCCGATCTGGCGATCGGCACCACGCCCGTCGTCCAGCACGCCAAGGCGAAGGCGATCCCGGCGCTCTATTTCACCAACCTCATCTCGGCGCGGCCGTTGATGGGGCCTGCCGGGGCGGGCAGCCTCGCGACCGTGGTCAACGCCGCGCTCGCCAACCAACACCGCTTCGACAAGATGAAGGCGTTCTTCGAGGGCGTCGGCACGGGCCACACCGCCGGCGTATGGGAAAAGACGCCGGTCGATCGCCCCGAGTTCAAGGCGAAATACGCCGCCAAGCGCATCGCGGCCGCCAAGGCCGAGGAGCACATCGGCTCATGACCCTCATCCTCGATCATGACCGCGCGGGCGGCTATTGGGGCGCGGTCTACGCGTTCACCGCGATCAAGGGTCTGCAGGTCATCATCGATGGCCCGGTGGGCTGCGAGAATCTGCCCGTTACGTCGGTGCTGCATTATACCGATGGCCTGCCGCCGCACGAGCTGCCGATCGTCGTCACCGGGCTAGGCGAGCAGGAACTCGGTCGCGACGGGACCGAAGGCGCGATGAAGCGCGCCTGGGCGACGCTCGATCCCGATCTGCCCGCGGTGGTGGTGACGGGATCGATCGCCGAGATGATCGGCGGCGGCGTCACGCCCGAGGGCACCAACATCCAGCGCTTTCTGCCGCGCACCATCGACGAAGATCAGTGGCAGTCGGGCGACCGCGCGCTGACCTGGCTGTGGACGCAGTTCGGGCCGAAGAAGGTGCCGGCGCTGCGTCCGCTCAAGGACGGTGAGAAGCCGAAGGTCAACATCATCGGCCCGATGTACGGCAGCTTCAACATGCCGTCCGACCTGGCCGAGATCCGCCGGCTGATCGAGGGGATCGGCGCTGAGGTCGGCATGGCCTTCCCGCTCGGCAGCCATCTCGCCGACGTCCGGAAGCTTGCCGATGCGCAGGTCAATGTCTGCATGTACCGGGAATTCGGTCGCGGGCTGTGCGAGGTGCTCGAGCGGCCCTATCTGCAGGCGCCGATCGGACTTGAATCGACCACCCTGTTCCTGCGCAAGCTCGGCGAGCTGACCGGGCTCGATCCCGAGCCGTTCATCGAACGCGAGAAGCATACCACGATCAAGCCGCTCTGGGATCTGTGGCGGTCGGTGACGCAGGATTTCTTCGGCACCGCAAGCTTCGCGATCGTCGCGACCGAGACCTACGAGCGCGGCATTCGCAACTTCCTCGAAGGCGACATGGGATTGCCCTGCGCCTTCTCGTTCCGCCGTACCGCAGGGGTCAAGCCCGACAATCAGGCGGTCAAGGACGCGATCCGCGACACGCCGCCGCTGGTGATGTTCGGCAGCTTCAACGAGCGCATGTACATGGCCGAGACAGGCGCGCGCGGCGTCTACGTGCCCGCGAGCTTCCCCGGCGCCGTCATCCGCCGCCACACGGGCACGCCGTTCATGGGCTATGCGGGCGCGACCTATCTGGTCCAGGAAGTCTGCAACGCGCTGTTCGACGCACTCTTCCACATCCTGCCGCTCGGCCGCGAGCTCGACAAGGCGGACGCGACCCCGGCGCGGATCGAGCGCGCGCTGTTCTGGGAGGACGACGCCAAGTCCGAGCTCGACGCCGTCGTCGAGCGCGAACCGGTGCTGGTCCGCATCTCCGCCGCCAAGCGCATCCGCGATGCCGCCGAGCGCGCCGCGCGCCGCGCGGGCGAGCCGTCCGTCACCAGCGAGCGTCTGGCGCTCGCGATCATCGAAAGCCGTGCTGCATGAGCGCGGCCAAGCCTTTCTCGCGCGATCTTCATCGGACCAGCGCGGGCCAAAAGATCCTCACGGGCATCCGTCCCGCGCGGATCCGCCGGGGAGCCTGCTTCACGGTCCTGTCCTGGTCGGGAACAAAGGAGACGTAGTTATGAGCGATCTGAGAGAGAGAGACGAAAGGATAGGTGTCGGCACCTATCTGACGCCGGAAGAAGCAAAGGAATTCCACAAGATATTTGTGATGAGTTTCCTGATCTTCACGGCGATCGCGATCGTCGCGCATGTTCTGGTTTGGAACTGGCGCCCCTGGCTTTGACGATGTGATTTAGAGCGTTCGGAAACGTATACGAGAGGGAACCACGTCATGTGGAGAATCTGGCTGATTTTCGACCCGCGCCGTGCGCTGGTCGCTTTGTTCATCTTCCTGTTCGTGCTGGCACTGCTGATCCATTTCATCCTGCTCAGCACCAACCGGTTCAACTGGCTCGACGGCCCCCACAAGGCTCCCGTCGCGGCCGCACCGGCGGCACCCGCGGGAACCTGACCGGTCGAGGCCGTCCCGTGGATGCCGGGGATGGGCTGACGAGGCCGGATTCGAGCCGGCCTCGTCCCTCGACGACGTAACAGCAACGATCCCCGGCATTCGCCCGGGGAACGGAGAGAAGTCATGGCGCTGCTGAGCTTCGAGCGGAAATACCGCGTGCGCGGAGGTACGTTGATCGGCGGCGACCTCTTCGATTTCTGGGCCGGCCCCTTCTACGTCGGATTCTTCGGCGTCATCACGGCGATCACCGCCTCGCTCGGCACCGCGTTGATCTTCTACGCCGCGTCGCTCGGGCCGACATGGAACCCGTGGCTCATCAGCATCGCGCCGCCCGACATCAGCTACGGGCTCGGCCTCGCGCCGTTGCGCGACGGCGGCTTCTGGCAGATCATCACGATCTGCGCGATCGGCGCGTTCGTGTCCTGGGCGCTGCGCGAAGTCGAGATCTGCCGCAAGCTCGGCATGGGCTATCACGTGCCGTTCGCCTATGGCTTCGCGATCTTCGCCTATGTCTCGCTGGAGGTGATCCGCCCCTGGCTTCTGGGTGCCTGGGGCTTCGGCTTTCCCTACGGCATTTTCAGCCATCTCGATTGGGTGTCGAACACCGGCTACCAGTATCTACACTTCCATTACAATCCTGCGCACATGATCGCCGTCAGCTTCTTCTTCACCACGGGTGGCGCGCTCGCCTTCCACGGCGCGCTGGTGCTGTCGTCGGTGAACCCGGCCCCGGGCGAGGCGGTGAAGTCGCCCGAATACGAAGACGCGTTCTTCCGCGATACGATCGGTTACTCGGTCGGCACGCTCGGCATCCACCGGCTCGGGCTGTTCCTGGCGTTGTCCGCCGGGTTCTGGAGCGCGATCTGCATCATCATCTCGGGGCCGCTGTGGACGCGTGGCTGGCCCGAATGGTGGACGTGGTGGCTCAATCTGCCGATCTGGTCCTAAAGGGGGGGATGGACGATGGCTCGCTATCAGAATGTCTTCACCCAGGTGCAGCTTCGCGGACCGCTCGAAATGGGGCCACCGCTCCGCGACAGCAGCTTCCAGCGAAACGGCGCGGGGGCGTATAACTACTGGCTCGGCAAAATCGGTGCGGCTCAGATCGGTCCGGTCTATCTCGGCACGCTCGGCATGGCCTCGCTGATCTTCGCCTTCCTCGCGTTCGAGATCATCGGTCTCAACATGATGGCGAGCGTCAACTGGAATCCGATCCAGTTCGTCCGCCAGCTTCCCTGGCTCGCGCTCGAGCCGCCGGGGCCGCAATGGGGTTTCAAGCTGTTCGTGCCGCTCGCACAAGGGGGCTGGTGGCAGATCGCGGGTTTCTGCATGACGACGTCGCTGCTGCTGTGGTGGTTGCGGACGTTCCGCCGCGCGCGTGCGCTGGGCATGGGAACGCATGTCGCCTGGGCCTTCGCGGCCGGTATCTTCCTGATCATCACGCTCGGTTTCATCCGGCCGATGCTGATGGGGAGTTGGGCGGAGGCGGTGCCGTTCGGCATCTTCCCGCACCTCGATTGGACCGCCGCCTTCTCGATCCGCTACGGCAACCTCTTCTATAACCCGTTCCACTGCCTCTCGATCGTCTTCCTCTACGGATCGACGCTGCTGTTCGCGATGCACGGCGCGACGATCCTCGCGGTCG
>CAZZZX010000210.1:0-5814 GCA_964658585.1 uncultured Novosphingobium sp. | reverse complement strand
ACGCCGCTGCGCCAGATCGCATAGCCGCCGATCAGCAGGATCGCGATCGCCAGCGCAACGAGCGCGAGCAGGCGCGGCGGCAGCCGGCTCGGGTCCGCAGGCTCGTACGGCTCGTACGCGATCCGCGTGCTGCTGCGTTGGGCCGCATCGAACTCGGCGCGGAAGCTCTGACTGAGCGCGACCGGGTCGAGCCCGACCACGCGCGCATAGGATTTGACGAAGCCCGCCGAATAGGGTGCCGCCGGCAAGCCCTCCAACTGACCTGCCTCGATCTGGACCAGATGGCGGACCGGGACGCGTGTCGCGCGACCGATATCGTCGAGCGTCTGGCCTTGTTCCTCGCGCGCCGCCCGCAGACGGGCACCGACCGACGTCGCGCCCTCCCTAGTCTCGCTCATTACGCCTCCATCACGCGCAGGGCCAAACCCGCCTTGTCGCGCCAGTTACCGTCTTCTCGCCACGCCCCACCGGCAAAGTCAAATGCCGCGGTACCAAGGGATGAGCCGATGCGTCCGGACGTGTCCGCCGCGCGGGCGGGCGTCAGGCGATCCGGACGTCGTGCTCGCGCGCCCAGCCGAGCAGCTGCGCGCGCAGATCGCGCGGCGCTTCGGCGAGCCACGCCGGCATCCGCGCGGTCAACGTGCCGAGATCGAGCGAGCGGATCATCGCCTTGACCGGGCCGATCGCGGCCGGCGTGATCGAAAGGCGGTGGATGCCGAGCCCGAGGATCGTCATCGCCTCCAGCGGCCTGCCGCCCATCTCGCCGCACAGGCCGAGCGTGACGTGACCCTCGCGGCATTGGCCCGAGACGCGCGACAGGAAGCGCAGGATCGCCGGGCTCAGCCAGTCGTAGCGCTCGGCGAGCTTGGGATTGGCACGATCGGCGGCGAACAGGAACTGGGTGAGGTCGTTGGTGCCGATCGACAGGAAATCGATCTGGGGCAGCAGCTGGTCGAGCATCTCGGCAAGCGCGGGCACTTCGAGCATCGCGCCGTAGCGCACCGCCGACGGTCCCATCTTGCCGCGCGCCGCGAGCCATTGACGCTGCTGCTCGAACAGCGCGTGCGCGGCCTCGTATTCCCAGGGCTCCGAGACCATCGGAAACATCACCTGGAGCACGCGTCCGGCCGACGCCTCGAGCAGCGCACGCGCCTGCGCCTTCATCAGCACGTCGCGATCGAGCGCGAGGCGCAGCGCGCGCCAGCCCATCGCCGGGTTCTCCTCCCCGGTCGCGTCCGTCGTCATGTAGGGCAGCGCCTTGTCACCGCCGATATCGACCGTGCGGAAGATCACCGGGCGCTCGCCGGCGGCGTCGATCACGTCCTTGTAGAGCCGCTGCTGGCGCTCGCGCTGAGGGAGCGTGGCGGAGACGAGGAACTGGAACTCGGTGCGGAACAATCCGATCCCGTCCGCGCCGGTAACGTCGAGCGCGGCGGCGTCGTCGCGCAGCCCGGCGTTGACCATCAGCTGGATACGCACCCCGTCGCGGGTGATGGCGGGGAGATCGCGCAGCGCGGCGAATTCCGCGCGCCGACGCTGCCCCGCGACGAGCTGCGCCTCGAACGAGTCCTCCATCGCGTTCGCCGGGCGGATCGTCAGCCGGCCCTGCACGGCGTCGAGCAGCAGCAGGTCGCCCTCCGCGACCAGCGAGCGGACGGTGCGGCAGCGACCGAGCACCGGCACCCCCATCGCGCGCGCGACGATCGTGACGTGCGCGGTCAGCGATCCTTCCTCGAGCACGACGCCCTTGAGCCGCCGGCGATCATATTCGAGCAGCTCGGCAGGGCCGAGGTTGCGCGCGATCAGGATCGTGTCCTGGCGCAGTCCGAACTGCGCGGCGGTGCCCAGCTGACCGGCGACGATCCGGAGCAGCCGGTTCGACAGATCCTCGAGATCGTGCATCCGGTCGCGCAGCAACGGATCGTCGATCTCGCGCATCCGCATCCGGGTGCGCTGCTGGACGCGTTCGATCGCCGCCTCCGCAGTCAGGCCCGAGGAGATCGCGTCGTTGATGCGGCGCGACCAGCCTTCGTCATAGGCGAACATCTTGTAGGTCGCGAGTACGTCCTGATGCTCGCCCGCCACGCCGAACTCGGCCTGACTGGTCATCCGGTCGATCTGCTCGCGCATCTGGCGGAAGGCGGAGTAGACGCGCTGGCGCTCGGCCTCGACATCGTCGGCGACGGTCTGGGTGATGACGACGCGCGGCTGGTGGAACACCGCATGGCCGCGCGCCATGCCCTCGACCAGCTTGAGCCCGTCGAGCGCCGCCGGCCCGGTGCCGCGCACGCCGCCGGCACCCCCCGCACCCTCGTCGATCAGCCCCGCTGCGGCGATCAGTTCGGCGAGCACCATCGCGACGGTCTGCAGCGCCTCGATCTCGACATCGTCGTAGCGGCGCGACGCCTCGTGCTGGACGCACAGGACGCCGACCGCGATCTCGCGCCGGACGATCGGCACGCCGGCGAAGCTGTGAAACAGCTCCTCGCCGGTCTCGGGCTTGTAGGCGAATTCGGGGTGGCTGGTCGCCTCGTCGAGATTGAGCGTCTCGACATGCTTGGCGATGGTCCCGACCAGTCCCTCGCCGAGCCCGAGCCTGGTGACGTGGACCGCATCCTGGCTGAGTCCGCGGGTCGCGAACAGTTCGAGCACGCCGTCGCGCAGCAGGTAGATCGAGCAGACCTCGCTATCCAGCGCCTCGCCGATGATCTGGACGACGTTGTTCAACTTGGCCTGCGCGTTGCGCCGCCCGGCCATGACGTCGTGCAGCCGCGTCAGGATCTCGCGCGCGGCGGTGGCGGCGGCGGTGGGTGGGGGCGGTGCGGCCATCGCACTGCGCTACCAGATCGCCGCGCTGCGTGCCAATCGCCGCGTCGAGCGCCGTCGCGATCACGATGCCGCGGGTTCGATCGGCGGGACACCGAGCCGCATCACGTCGATCTTGATACAGCGGTCCATCACCACCTTGAGCCCGGCCGCCTCGGCACGCGCCGCCGCTGCCTCGTCGATCACGCCGAGCTGCAGCCACACCGCCTCGGCCCCAACGGCGATCGCCTCGTCGACCGCCACGCCCGCGGCCTCGGACCGGCGGAAGATGTCGACGATGTCGATGCGCTCGCCGATCTGGGCGAGTTCGCGCCAGACATATTCGCCGTGGACGTGCTCGCCGGTGATCTGCGGATTGACCGGAAAGACACGATAGCCGTGATCGACCAGCGCACCCATCACGTCATGGCTCGGCCGCGACGGCCGGTCCGACGCGCCGACCACCGCGATCGTCCGCGCTTCGACCAGCAGAGTACGGATTTCGTCTTTTGACGTGAGCGGCATCGTGGTCTCCTCGACGAGCGAATCGATCGGACGGCGTTCGGCTCCCTAAAGCGCCGCCAGCGCCTCGATCACCGCGGCGGCGATCGCGCGAAACGGCGCGCCGGTCGCGTCCGCACGCGACGCGGGCGGGTCGCCCGCATCAGACGCGCGGCGGATCTCCGGATCGAGCGGAATGCGGCCGAGGAAGCGGATGCCGAGCTTTTTCGCCTCGGCCTCGGCACCGCCATGGCCGAACGGACTGGAGACCTCGCCGCAATGCGGGCAGGCATAACCCGCCATGTTCTCGACCAGGCCGAGGATCGGTATGCCCGCGCCGGTGAACAGATCGATCGCGCGCACCGCATCGATCAGCGAGAGATCCTGCGGGGTCGAGACGATCACCGCGCCGACCGGGCGATGCTTCTGTACCATCGAAAGCTGAACGTCGCCGGTGCCGGGCGGGAGATCGACGATCAGCGTCTCGGCACCGCCCCATTGCGCATCGATGAGCTGGCCGAGCGCGCCCGACGCCATCGGACCGCGCCATGCGATCGCCTTGTCGGCCGGGACGAGTTGCCCCATCGACAGCATCGGAATGCCGAAGCGCGTGGGCACCGGGATCAGCATTTTCTCGTGCGCGGTCGGCTGCACGCCTTCGGCGTCCATCAGCTTGGGCTGCGACGGGCCATAGATGTCGGCGTCGACCAGACCGATCCTCTCGCCGAGCCGCGCCAGCGCGATCGCGAGATTGGCCGAGACCGTCGACTTGCCGACGCCGCCCTTGCCGCTGCCGACCGCGATCAGCCGCCGCTCGGGTTTCTGCGCGGTGAGCAGGACCTTCACCGAGGTCACGCCGGGTATCGCCTGCAGCGTCCCGGTCACGGTCCGCTCGAGCTCGGCGCGGACGCCGGGATGAAGCCCCGACACGTCGAGGATCACACTCGCCACGCCCGCCTCCGAAACGCGCGGCATCGCGGCGCGCCGGGCGGCGACCAGCCCGCCCTTGCCGGCCGGATCGGGGATGGCGTCGAGCGCGGCGGACAGCGTCGCGGGATCGGGATTGGTCATGGTGCCGCGCCATACAGGGTGCGCTGCGCGCGATGCCACTGTTTTTCCGGCGGGCGCCCCCTATAATGACTGCCATGATCGACGATTTCGCGCGGCCCGACCGCGTCGACACTTCCCCCGTCAGCTTGACCGAAGGCGGCGGCCCCTGGGGCAACGGCGACGACGATCATGCGAGCGGCGGCGAGGGCGGCCGGGGCAACCCCTGGACCCAACCGCCGCGCAAGCGCCGGCCGGGGCTGCGCGCGCCCGGCCAGCCCGGGCTCGAAGAACTGATCCGCCGCAGCCGCGCGCGCCTGGGCGGTGGATTGCCCGGCGGCGCCCGGCCGATCTGGGGCTATGCGCTGGCCGCGTTCGTCGCGCTGTGGCTGGTCACCACCAGCGTCCATCAGATCGATCCGCAGGAACGCGGCGTCATCACCCGCTTCGGCCGCTATGCCGGCACGCTCGGACCCGGCCTCGGCCTGACGCTGCCCGCGCCGGTGGACGCCGTGACGCGGGTCAATGTCGATCAGATAAACAGTTTCGACGTGCCCGCCAGCGGCGGCCAGAACCTCGTGCTGACCGGCGATCGCAACGTCATCGATCTCGCCTACGCGGTGCGCTGGTCGGTGCGCGATCCCGAGCGCTACCTCTTCGAGTTCGCGGATCCCGAAGACACGATCCGCGCGGTCGCCGAAAGCGCGATGCGCGAGGAGATCGGCCGCGTGACGATGGACGAGGCGATCGGGCCGATGCGCAGCCCGATCGAGATGCGCGTCGCCACGCGTCTTCAGTCGATCCTCGACCGCTATCATGCCGGCGTCCTCGTCCAGGGGATCGCGATCAAGCAGGCCGATCCGCCCCAGGCGGTCGGCGACGCGTTCAAGTCGGTGGCCGCGGCCGAGCAGCAGAAGCAGTCCGATCTCGCCGCCGCGCAAGCCTATGCCGAGCAGGTCGGGGCGAACGCGCAGGCCGCCGCCGCCGCGTTCGACAAGGTGTACGAGGCATACAAGCTCGCCCCCGAGGTGACGCGCAAGCGGATGTATTACGAGACGATGGAGGCGATACTCGCCAAGAGCGACAAGATCATCGTCGATACGCCGGGCGCCACGAACACGATCACCATTCCGCCCGCCAGGGGCGCCGTGCGCACCGCGCCCGAAACCCCGACGCCGCCGGCCGCGGCCGCGGCCCCTGCCGCCGGCGGGGGGCAGTAACGATGCTGCTCCGGATCGTCCGCAGCCCGATCGGCTGGGCGATGGCGCTGGTCGTCGTCGTGCTCGCCTGCGCCTCGGTCTTCTCGATCGTACCGGAGACCAGCCAGGCGCTCATCGTCCGCATGGGCAAGCCCGAGGGTGTCGTGAACCGCTATCGCCCCGGCGAGACGTTCGGCGACGACGGCGCCGGCCTCATCGCGCACATCCCGCTGATCGATCAGGTCTATTTCATCGACAAGCG
>CAZZZX010000209.1:0-5826 GCA_964658585.1 uncultured Novosphingobium sp. | reverse complement strand
CGCCGGGGGGGCACGGGGCGCGGTTCGGCCCGGCGACGAACCCCATCAGGAAGCTCATCTCGTGCCAGCCCCAGATCACGATCGCGGCGGCGAACCCGATATAGGCGCCACCGACGCCGGCATCGTCCGCCCTGGCCCAGACCAGTACCATCGCGGCGACCGCGGCCATGCCGGCAAGTGTCAGGCTCAGCCCGAAGGTGTCGCGCGGTCGGCTGTCGAGCCAGACGATCGTGCCGGTGCCGAGGAACCACATCAGCAGCGCGAAGATCAGTGGGGGGATCGTCACCAGGCCGGGACCAGCCGGACGGTATCGGGCGCGACGCTGCGCTTGACGGGGGTGAGATAGAGCCGCGCGAAATTGACCGCGGCGGCGGCGATCAGCCCGGCGCGCCTGATCCCTGCGACGATGCCGCCCTGCGCCTTGGCGGCATCGATGCCTGCGGCGATCCGCCGCATCCGCTCGAGCCCGCGCGAGAAGCGGGGGCTGTCGGTGTCGAGCACGACCGGGAAGACCTGCCGCGTGATCTCCGAACAGATCGAGAAGACGCGGTTGTCGTAATCGGTCGGGTCGATGCCCAGCGCCTTGTGGAAGGCGGGGCGGTTGTGATCGCGCACGTACATCGTCGCATAGACCGCAACGAGGAAGAAGCGGATCCAGAGCTTGTTGATCCCGGTCACCAGCCTGGGATCGGTGCGCATCAACAGCGCGAAGGCATCGCCGTGGCGGAACTCGTCGTTACACCACAGCTCGAACCAGTCGAAGATCGGGTGGAAGCGCAACTCGGGATGCCGCGCCAGATGGCGGAAGATCGTGATGTAGCGCGCATAGCCGATCTTCTCGCTCAGATAGGTCGCGTAGAAGATGAATTTCGGCCGGAAATAGGTGTATTTCTTTGTCCGCGTCAGAAAGCCGAGATCGATGCCGATGCCGGCATCCTTGAGCGTATCGTTGATGAAGCCGGCGTGGCGGCTCTCGTCGCGGCTCATCAGCTTGAAGAGCTGCTTGATGTCCGGGTTGGTGACGCGCTTGGCGATCTCGGCATAAAGGATACAGCCCGAGAATTCCGCTGTGAGCGAGCTGACCAGAAAATCGGTGAACTCCTGGCGCAGGCCCTCGGGCAGGCTCTCGATCACGCCGTCGAACGCCTCGGTGCGCCTGAAGTGGAGCCGGTTGGGATCGCTCGCCATCTCCGCGATCAGCGCGTCCCATTCGGCGCGGACGGCGGAGACGTCGACCCGGTCCATCGCCGCGAAATCGGTGGTGTAGAAGCGCGGGCTGAGCACCGTATCCTCGCGGGCGATCGCCATCGTGTCGGGGTTCGCGGCGGCCTTGATCGGGGTGATCGCATTCATGACATGGTCCGATCCGAAAAGCTGACTTCGTAGAGTTCGGTGATCTCGAAATGGCCGGCGAACTTGGTCCACAACCGCTCGACCGTGCTTGCGCGCTCGACGGTGGCGATGCGTTCGACGACGCGG
The DNA here is from genome assembly GCA_964658585.1 of uncultured Novosphingobium sp. Lineage (GTDB taxonomy): Bacteria > Pseudomonadota > Alphaproteobacteria > Sphingomonadales > Sphingomonadaceae > Solisphingomonas. Next base: position 4,347 of record CAZZZX010000209.1, on the reverse strand, counting down.
CGCTCGCCGAACCCGACGCTGATCGGCGCGCCGTGGACGCGGACGCGATCGCCGGGACCGACCTCGACATCGTTCGCCAGGACGACATGCGCGCACAGAAACTCGTCGCTATGCTCGACCTCGACACGGCACAGTGTGTCGAAGCACGTGCGGCGCAGCGCGATCATGCGGCCGGCCCCTTCGCGTCGAGCAGGACGGCGAACGAGGCGCGGTTGGTCGAGCCGAACGCGGTCAGCTCGATCGCGCGACCGGTCGCGGTGTCGGTCAGCGAAAGCTCGCCGTCCCGCCATAATGTGAGATTGAACGGCGGGCCGTCACCGATCCCGCGACTGCGGCGCTCGCGCGCCAGCCCGCGCATCACGCCGCGGATGAAGCCGGTCTTCTGTCCCGGTTCGATGATCGAGGCGGTGCCGCCCTTGTCGGCGTCCTCGATGACCACGGCACCGTCGGCACGATCGACGAAGCGCAGGTCGCGTGACTTGACCGGTGCGACATGCGCCTGTTCGCGTAGCAGCACCGGCGATGCGGCCGGCGCGACATGCGCGATCCGCATGGCACTCGTCATGGTCAGCGCGAACAGCACCAGCGCGCCGGCGATGAACAGCGTCCCGCGCGGCAACATGTCGGCATGGGCGTGCGCGCCGTTCATGCCGCCACGGCCTGTGGCAGGCCGGACACGCGGATCGCCCGGATCTGTGCCCTTGCCGCATCGCCGATCGGGTTCGCTACCGCACACGTCCGCGCGATCAGCGCCGCGACGTCGGCGGCGTCGGGCACCGCACGGAGCATCGGCTGCGGGGTCACGATCTTCCAGGGGCGGGCATGGGGCCAAAGCGCCAGATAACCGAGCTTCGGCGAACCGAGAATGGCGAGCGGCAGGTCACCCGCGCCGTTCGCCCTGAGCGCGAGATCGACCGCGCCGATCTGCCCGAGCGGCAGGTTGATGCATTTGGGCAGCGCGATGCCGATGCGCATCACGATCCGGCGGTCGGTCAGCGTGTAGACGGTGGTGCGCGCCGATCCCCAGGCGAGCAGATGGAGCAGCGCGACGCCGGTCACGCCCAGCGTGAGCGTCATCGCCACGCCGATGAGGTCGCCGGGCGAGCGGATGCCATATGCCGCGGCGCTGACCGCGCTCCAGGCGACGAGCACGGCGAAATAGCCTGCGATCAGGCGCGTGTGGAACGCGGTCCGCGCGAGCACGCGCCAGTCGGGCGAGCCCTGCCACAGGATGTGCTCGCCGGGCGGCAGCACGCCCGGCAATCCGCGTACCGGCTCGATCTCATATTCGGTCACAGCAGCGGCTCCTGACGTGCCGGCGTCGCGTAGAGATAGCCGCCGCCGAAATAGGCCTGAACGCGCTCCTCTTCGTAGAGCGTGATCCGGTCGACCGCCTCGATCCGCGGGGCGCCGGCGAACTGGCCGGCGAGCAGCGCATCGATCTTGACCAGGCGGCGGCGGCGATCGACCGTCGCCATCATCATCGGCGCCAGCACCGCGCCTTCACCGATCCCGATCTGGATGTAGCGTACCAGCCGGTCGGCCTTGTCGACCCATAGATCGGTGACCGTGCCCGCGACCTGCCCGTCGGCGCCGACCACCGGCCAGCCACCGATCGCATCTCCCCGCGCGATCGAGAAGCCCGCCGCCACGCCGAGCGGCACGATGCGCGGATGACCGTCCATGTCGAGATCGGGCCGCTTGGCGCGATCCGCCCACGCCGCCGGGCCGATGCCGTCGGCGAGCGGATTGCCGGTCGGCGCGTAGGGCGCGCCCGAGAAGCGATCGGTACGGCGCGCGGCGATATCGACCGGCTCGCGGCCCTTGGTGGGCGCGGTCACCCGGCCGTGGCCGAAGGGGAGCAGGAAGGATTTGGTCGAGGCGGTGTGCAGCGGCCCGCCAACGGTGTCGATCCGGCCGCTGAGTTCGTCCTCGAGCGGATAGCCTTCGCGGCGATCCTCGCGGCGGAGGTAGAAGATCAGGCAGGTGAAGAACAGCAGGAACGCCCAGAAGACCAGCAGGGCGACATCGATATGCGGGGTGATCTGGGGATTCATGATCGTCTCTTTCAGATCGGGAATTCGGAGAGGCCGAAGCGGCCGGGGGTCGAGGTCGCCCCGGCGCCGCTGCCGCGCACCAGCGGGCCGAGCGCGACGAGCGTGCCGAGCAACAGCAGGATCTCGACGCAATAGACGAACGCATAGCCGGTGGCGGGGCCGGCCAGCGTCGGCCCGAGATCCTGTGCAGTCGCGGCCGCGGCCACCAGATCGCGCGCGAACGCGCCGAGCGCGATCGCCAGCCCCGCGCAGCTCGCCTGTACCGCGCCCCAGGCCCCGAGCGCGAGCCCGGTGCGTTGGTCGAGCGTATCGCCGTCCGCGATCGCCATCGCCGCGGTCAGCGTGCCGACCGAGAACAGCCCGCCGCCGAAGCCGATCAGCGTCGCACCGATGCCGAGCAGCGCGACCGCGTGCAGCGGCCCGGCGAAGATCACGAACAGGAACGCCGCGATTCCGATGACGCCGCCGAAGCCCGCGAGCCGGTGCGGATCGCCGCCCTCGCCGAGCCGCTTGGCGGCGATCGCGAAGCCGGTCAGCATCCCGATCGCCCACAACGCGGTCAGCGAGGTCGTGGCGCCGACCGTGAGCCCGAGGATCTGCCCGCCATAGGGCTCGAGCAGTACATCCTGCATCGAGAATGCCGCAGCACCGAGGCCGACCGCGACGAGCAGCCGCATCGTCTTCGGCCGTGCGATGAAGATCGCCCATACCGCGCGAAACGACGGCTGCGCCTCGCGGAGCGTGGCGACGTTGCGATTGCGCGCCTCCTGCTTCCACAACGCGACGATGTTGAGGATCATCGTCAGCGCGGCGGCGCCCTGGACGATCTGCACCAGCTTTGTCGGCGAGAAATCGGCGAGCAGCCGGCCGATCACGATCGCACTGATGAGCGTGCCGACCAGCAGCATGACGTAGAGCAGCGCCACGACGCGCGGCCGCGCGTCCTCGGGCGCGAGATCGGTGGCGAGCGCGAGGCCCGCGGTCTGCGTCGTGTGCATTCCCGCACCGACCAGCAGGAAGCCGAGAGCGGCGCCGAGATGGCCGACGAACGCCGGTCCGGTGCCGCCGCCGGTCATCACCAGCAGCGCAAACGGCAGGATCGCCAGTCCACCGAACTGGAGCAGCGTGCCGAACCAGATATAGGGCACGCGCTTCCAGCCCAGGATCGAGGCGTGATGATCCGACTTGAAGCCGATCAGCGCGCGCAGCGGCGCGAACAGCAGCGGCAGCGAAACCATCGCCGCGACCAGGCTCGCCGACATGCCGAGCTCGACGATCATCACGCGGTTGAGCGTGCCGGTCAGCAGCACCGCCGCCATGCCGACCGAAACCTGGAACAGCGACAGCCGGAGGATCCGGCCGAGCGGCAGATCCTCGGTCGCGGCGTCGGCGAACGGCAGGAAGCGCGTGCCGAGCCGGTTCCAGAAGGCGCCGGTCTTCAAGGTCGCTACGCGGCTCATCCCGGCAGTATCTCCATCGCGTGACTGGTGTAGAAGCCGCTCGCGATCCGCTCGCCGCGGCCGATCCGGGCCTGCGGCATCGCGCCTGCCAGCAGCGTGCGCAGCAGCCGTTCGCGCACCGGCTCGATCGCGGGCGCCCGATCGGCGCGGGGGAACAGCTTGCCGACCGTGTGCATCACGACGAGCGGTCGGGTCGAAGGCGCGAAGGTGAACAGCAGCGAGCCGGAGGTGCGCTCGGCGAGGTTCTCCAGGACATCGACGACATCGAAGGCGCGGTAATGGATCAGCGAATCCATCGCGACGATATGATCGAAACGCCCCAGCGCGGGATCGAGCATATCGCCGACCCGCCAGTCGATCGCGAGGCCGGCAGGCGTGCGATCGCGCGCGACACCGACGAGGCTCGCCGCGACGTCGATCGCGACCACGTCGGCGCCGCGCCGCGCCGCCTCGACCGCAAGCGCGCCGGTGCCACAGCCCGCGTCGAGCAGGCGCACGCCGCTTAGGTCCGCCGGCAGCCAGGACAGCAACGTATCGCGCATCCGATTGCGCCCGGCGCGGACGGTGGCGCGGATGCCGCTCACCGGGGCGTCCGAGGTCAGCCGCTCCCAGGTTTTGGCGGCGGTGCGGTCGAAATAGGTTTCCAGACGCCCGCGGCGGTCTTGATAGGTGAAGGAGGGCAGAGCGTTCGTCATCATTCGAACCCCAGGAATTCAAAGATGTCGCGGTCCTTCATCGGCTCGGCGTCGAGCGCGTCGCAGCCCGCCCACATCAGCGCGGCGAGCCGCTTATATTCGTCGCATACCGCCGCCACTTCGGGCGTCTGCTCC
>CAZZZX010000208.1:2918-5835 GCA_964658585.1 uncultured Novosphingobium sp. | reverse complement strand
ATAGTATAATTTTAGGTCTCTTTCTTCCATTACTCTAAATTCATAATCAATGGATCTGTTCGGCAGCTTCGTCCACCCCCAGATCGACATCACGCCGCCGCGCGCGAGGGACAAGGGCGGAACCGGGCTGCTCGACCGCGTCGGTACCTTCATCAGCGGGCTGCGCGTCAAGGGCGACGCCCCACGCGACGCGCCCGCCCCCGACGCCGATTGCGCGGCGCTGGCGCGCATGGCGATGCGCTGAGAGAGGATTCGAGAAAGCGCGATACATCGCGATCGCAACGCGATAGGCTGGGACCAACAGCCCTTCGTCCTGAGTAGCGGCTGAGCCTGTCGAAGACCCGGATCGAACGGCTTGCACAGCGCCTTCGATACGCCACGTCGACCTTCGCTCAGCGTCCGCTCGGGACGGGCGGGGTCGCTTCGAGACACCAAGCTCAGGATCACCTGCATGACCAAGCCTCGTCTGACCGCCGCCGCGCTTGCCCTGTCCACGATCGCGGCGTCCGCGCCGCCCAGGGCGCCCGCCCCCGCCAAACCCGTCGACGCGGCCAAGCTCTACACCGGCACCTGGATCGAGATCGCGCGCCACCCCGAGAAGCTCACCGACGGCTGCATCGCCAGCGGCACGCACTATACCGCCAAGGGCGGGGACAAGATCGAGGTACAGGACTATTGCCACGACAAGACCGTCGACGGGCAGTTGAAGACGATCGGCGGGCCAGGGACGATCATGGACCCGGGCACCAACGCCAAGCTGCACGTCAACTATCACTTCCTCGGCTTCGTCCCCGTCGCGCGCGACTATTGGGTGCTCGACCATGCCGACGATTATAGCTGGTTCATCTCGGCCAACCCGGCCTTCACCGACCTGTGGATCTACACCCGCACGACGCATCCCGACCCGGCGCTGCTCAAGACGCTGGTCGGGAAAGCCAGGGCGATGGGCTACGACCCGGCGCAGCTGGAGTTTCCGGCGCAGCCGTGAGGCGAGCCGCGGCAGAATACCCGAGCGGCATCCCGCGATCGGGCGCGGTCCTGCCCGGTGCCACCGACGGACGAGCGAATGGCGTTTCTCCTCAATTCGCAGATGCTCGGGTTCGACGATGGTGATCTCGCCGCCGCCTCGCATCTGCTGACCGTCCCGCCGGCCGAAGCCCGGCCGATGCTGTGGCATTATGAGGACGTCTATGCGGTTCCGGGCTTCAACGGCCTCTACGATTCCGCGGGTCGCTTCATCGAGAACTCCTCGATCCTGTACACGACCTCGGACCGCGTGGATCCGCTGAGCCTCGCCAAGATCCGCCGGGAAACGGATAAATTCTCGCCTCCGCAAATCGATCTCCAGAAATTTCGCAGGCGGTTCGGAAACGATCTGCAAGACATCGACACGGTGCTGTTCCTCGGCAACTACGGGTCTCATTTCGGGCACTGGCTGATCGATTACATGTCGCGCCTGTGGGCCTATCCAAGTGGGCGCACGACCGTTCTCATGCCTCCGATCCGTGGACAGGAGGACGCCCGGACGCAGTCTCACATCGCTCCGATATTCGACCATATCGGCCTGGGAGGCGATCGCATCGCACGGCTGGCGACGCTGACCAGGCTCGAGCATGTCGCGGTTCCGGAACCAGCCTTCCAGACGCGCTTCAAGATCTATCGCATCGCGGACCATCACCACATGGATTTCGCTCGACGATCTGTCGCGGAATGCGCGTCCTCGACTATAGGCCGCAAAATCTACCTCAGCCGCAGTCGCCTGGCCCGAGGGATCCGCCGGATCGTCGGCGAGGACATCGCCGAAGCCTGGTTCAACGCGCGTGGTTACGAAAGCATCCATCCCGAGACACTGTCGCTGGCCGATCAGGCTCTGATATTCAATCGGGCCGAGGTCATAGCCGGCTTCGAGGGATCGGCCTTCCATTCCGGCATGTTTTCGCTGCCGGGCTATACCGGCAGCCTCGTCATGCTGTGCGGGAACGACCCGATCAACACCAGGCTGATCCTGCAGAACTCGTTGAAGGCATACCGCGCCTGCTTCGTGAACTGCTTCCGATACAGAGACGATGAACGCAGGGTCGGCGACGTGGCGATCGATCTCGATCTCGACAGGCTGGAGCAGTTCTACTCGACTCTCGGTCTGTAGGCGCCTGGCGGGCGGATAGGCTCGCAGTCGCGCCGTTCAATCCAGCGGCACGCCGGCCTTGATCGTGCGCAGCACCTTGCCCTGCATCGGCAGTCCGTCGAACGGCGTGTTGCCCGCGCGGCCGGGGAGCGTCAGCGCGTCGATCCGCCACGGCGCGCCGTCGTCGACGAGGATCAGATCCGCCGCCGCGCCGACCGCGAGCGTGCCCGCGTCGAGCCCGAACAATGCGGCGGGTGCGCTGGTCAGCAGTGCGGCGAGGCGGGGCAGCGTCACGCCCGCGTCGCGGACCAGCGCGAGCGCGAGCGGCAGCAGCGTCGCGGCGCCCGCCATGCCGGGCTCGGCGGCGGCATAGGGCAGCCGCTTGGCCTCGGGGCCGCGCGGATCGTGGCCCGAACAGATCAGGTCGACCGTGCCGTCCGCGACCGCGGCGATCGCGGCCTTGCGGTCCTCCTCGCAGCGCAGCGGCGGCGAGAGGCGGGCGAAGGTTCGGAAAGGGCCGATCGCCTGGTCCGAGAGCAGCAGGTGCGCGGGCGTCACCCCGCAGGTGACGCGCACCCCGCGGCGTCTGGCGGCACGCACCAGGTCGAACGCGGCGGCGGTCGAGAGCTGGCGGAAATGCAGCCGCGCGCCGCTCTCCTCGGCGAGCGCGAGATCGCGCGCCACCGCCATCGCCTCGGCGATCGCGGGTGCGGAGGCGAGGCCGAGGCGGGTCGCGGTCTCGCCGTCGGTGGCGACCGCGGTGGCCCAGGGCTGGTTCACCCAGGTCGTCGG
>CAZZZX010000208.1:0-2908 GCA_964658585.1 uncultured Novosphingobium sp. | reverse complement strand
CCATCTTCGGCGTGCGAGATCACCACAAGATCGAGCATCGTCGCATAGGCGAGCAGCCGGTGCATCAGCCCGGCATCCGCGATCCAGTCGCGCCCGGTGGCGACGCCGACTGCGCCGGCGCGGCGCATCAGAGCGAGCTCGGCGAGTTCGGCGCCGCCCAGCCTGCGCGTCGCGGCGGCGAGCGGCACGATGGTCACGGCGTCGCACGGATAGGCCGCGGCCTGGCGGATCAGCGCGGGCTCGTCGAGCGGGGGCGACTGGTCGGGCATCAGCAGCGCGGTGGTGATGCCGCCCGCCGCGCAGGCCGGCGCATCGATCGCGAATTGGCCGACATCGACGAGCCCGGGCAGGATCAGTGCGCCGCGCGCGTCCGCCACGATATCCGAGCGGCGGAAGGTGCCGTGCTCGATCTCGCCGATCGCCTCGATCCGGCCGTCGCGGACCAGCACGCCGCCCTCGACGATCGTGCCGGCGAGCGGATCGACGATACGGCCGTTGCGGATCGCCAGCGTCGGCGGTTTCGCGCCCGCGGTCATGCCCAGCCCTCGACGCCGCGATCCCGCCGGGTCAGCACGTCGAGACACGCCATCCGCACCGCGACCCCCATCTCGACCTGCTCGACGATCGCCGAGCGCGCGGGATCGTCGGCGATGTCCGAGGTGATCTCGATGCCGCGATTCATCGGCCCCGGGTGCATCACCAGCGCGCCGGGCGCAGCGCGCCCCAGCCGCTCGCGGGTGAGCCCGTAGAGCGCGTGATATTCGCGCGGGGAGGGGACGAACGCGCCCTCCATCCGCTCGATCTGGAGGCGCAGCATCATCACCACCTCGGCACCGTCGAGCGCGGCGTCGAAATCGGTGTACGGCGTCACCATCATCCGCTCGATCGCGGGCGGCATCAGCGTCGGCGGCGCGACGACGCGGACATCGGCGCCGAGCAGCGTGAGCGCGAGGATGTTCGAGCGCGCCACGCGCGAGTGCAGCACGTCGCCGCAGATAGTCACCACCGTGCCCTCGATCCTCCCGATCCGGCGGCGGATGGTGAGCGCGTCGAGCAGCGCCTGGGTCGGATGCTCGTGGCGCCCGTCGCCCGCGTTGAGCACCGGGCAATCGACCTTGTCCGCGATCAGCGCGACCGCGCCCGAGGCGTCGTGGCGGATGACGATCACGTCGGGGCGCATCGCGTTCAGCGTCACCGCGGTGTCGATCAGCGTCTCGCCCTTCTTCACGCTGGATTGCGCGGCGTGCATGTTGACCACGTCCATGCCGAGCCGCTTGCCCGCGATCTCGAAGCTCAGGAGCGTGCGGGTCGAGTTCTCGAAGAAGGCGTTGATCTGGGTCAGGCCGGCGAGCCGGTCGTCATGCTTGGCGGTGGCACGGTTGAGCGCGATCCACTGCTCGGCCTCGTCGAGCAGGAAGCCGATCTCCCAGGGCCGCAGCCCCGAGATGCCGAGCAGGTGACGGTGCGGGAAGGGATGCACGCCGTCGGGCACGGCATGGGGACGGGAGGCGGCCTCGGACATCGGCCCGCGTCCTATCGGGGGGACGCGGCGGGAGCAAGACGGCGGGCGGTGCGCCATCGCGCCGGACCGCATACGGCCACCCCCGGCCTGCCGGCGGGTGGATCGCGCCCTACGCGCCGGTCCGTCCGCATGGTCCCAGTGCGTCGAGCACGAAGCGATAGTCGGCGCGTGCCTGCGCGGCGTCCTCGGCGGACTGGTCGGCGACCGCATCGTCCGGCAGCGTCGCGGGCAGGCCGCAGGCGAGCCGATACCATAGCAGCGTGTCGCGCGCCGGGGGCGCCGCCGAATCATCGACCATCTCGGCGAGCGAGACCGACCAGCGCGGCTGCTCGCCGGGCCGGCGCAGCACGCTGAGCGAAACCGGACGGCCGTCGACGGTCTTGAGGAAGATCTGGGTCTCGCCCTCGCCGGGGATGCTGCCCGCGACATGGAAGGCATGGCCGACCCCGGCGATCGCGGGCGGCGCATCGGCGGCGACCTTGGCGGCGAGAATCGCGCGCACCCGCGCCTCGAGCGCGGGCGACCAGTCGAGTTCGCCGCCGCGCGAGACGAGCTGCAGCGTGCCGGGCGTTCCGGACAGCGGTCGGGCGAACAGAACGAGGCGCTGCTTCTTGAGCCTGGGCGCACGATTCGTTGCGAGCAGCGGCACGTCGGCGATCCAGTCGACCCGCGCGGGCAGCCCCGCCGTGCCCGCGATCAGCGTCGCGACATCGCCGGTCAGGTAGAAACGCGCCATGCCCGCGGGCACGCCCGCCGCGTCCGCATCCTTGAGCCGCACCGCGTCGTGCACCGTCACCACCGCGGTCACCGATGCTGCAAGCGCGAGATCGGCGAGATCCGAATAGCCGATAGTCGGCATTCCATCGGGTTCGGTCGCCGGCTGAGCCGATGCTGCAGATGCGAAGGCAATCGCTGACATCAATGTCAGCATAGGCAATGTCCTGATCCGGCTCATCATCGTCGTCCATTTCCGAATAGTGTCGCGATACGCGGTCTCGATCCCGCCCGCCACTCGCCCGCACGGGTTAAGCTGACCGAAAGGTTCACAGCGACGTGCCTTTGGGGATGGACACGGCCGGCATCGCTGCATAGCATGACGGCACGGTCAGGGGAGCCGCACCGTGTCGCTTTGCTGCGTCCCGGTCGGCCCATCCGACGTGCCGTAGCCTTTCGACCCCCCACGGAGTGGCTCTCTTTAATGGCCTATGTCGACCAAAATCAGAGCAAGGAAAAGACGATCGCGTTCGTCATAACCGCGATCATCATGGTGGCCGTCGGCTACGCACTCGTCACCGGTCTCGCCTACAACGTCATCAAGAAGGCGGCGCAGGACATGAAGGTGATCGACGTGCAGGATCAGCCGCCGCCGCCGCCTCCGCCCCCGCC
>CAZZZX010000207.1:0-5839 GCA_964658585.1 uncultured Novosphingobium sp. | reverse complement strand
TTGATCATGTCGGGATCCCTCGAGTCAGGCGTCGCCGAAGAAGCGCCGCGCGTCCGCATAGGTCGCAAGATGTGCGGTGGTGCCACCGTCGGCGCGGATGACCTGTCCGGTGAGATAGCGCGCGTCGTCGGAGGCCAGGAACGCGACGATCCGCGCGATATCGTCGGGTTCGCCGAGGAACGGCACCAGCGTCGCGTCCTCGTTGATCTTGAGCAGCTGGTCGGGGATGAAACTCTCCAGCAAGGGCGTGCGGATCATCGACGGCGCGACCGCGTTGCAGCGTATATTCTTCCGCCCGAACGCGGTCGCGACATATTCGGTGAGCATGTTGATCGCCGCCTTCGAGACGCCATAGGCGACCTGGCGGTTGAACGCCCCGACGCCGTACATCGAAGAGGTGTTGATGATCGTGCCGCCGCCGCTCTCAAGCATCGCGGTGACGCCGTAGCGGCAGCCGAGCATCGTGCCGCGCAGCGTGCCCTGCATGATCCTGTCCCACAGCGCGGTCGATATGGTGAGGATGTCGACATCGCCCTCGAGTGCCTCGAACGGCACATAGGCGGCGTTGTTGTGAAGGATATCGAGCTTGCCGAACGCGGCGACCGTGGCCGTGACCGCGTCGCGGATGCTGTCTTCCTGCGTGATGTCGCAATGCACCGCCGCGGCGACGCCGCCGGCGGCGCGGATTTCGTCCACCACCGTCGCTGCACCCGCATCGTTGATGTCCGCGATCATCACACGCGCGCCGTCGCCCGCCATGCGCAGTGCGCACGCCCGTCCGATGCCCGACGCGCCGCCGGTCACCATCGCGCCCCGGTCTGCCAGTCTGCCCATCACACCGCTCCTTTTCTCGTCGTCTCGTGCGTCAGATCGCATAGCCGCCATCGACCAGCATCGGCGTGCCGGTGACGAACGAGGATGCGTCGGACAGCAGCCACAGCACTGCCTGCGCGATCTCGCTGGTTTCGCCGAAGCGGCCGATGTGATGGCGCTGGCGCAGGCCGTCGAGCGCCTGCGAAAAGACCGGATCGTTCATCAGCCGGTCGCGCGCCATCGGTGTCATGATGAGGCCGGGGCAGACCGCGTTGACGCGGATGCCGAGCGGCCCGCCATCGGTCGCGGCCGCCTTGGTAAGGCCGACGACACCATGCTTGGCGGCGACATAGTCGGCGGCGTTGACCTGACCGCGCAGGCCCGCGGCGGACGCGGTGTTGACGATCGATCCGCCGCCGGTGGCCTCCATCGCGAGGAATTCGTGCTTGATGCACAGGAACACGCCGGTCAGGTCGACATCGAGCACGCGCGCCCATTCGGCGAGCGTGATCCGATGGACCGGCTTGTTGACCATCTCGATGCCGGCATTGTTGTGCGCACCGTCGAGCCGCCCATAGGTCTCGACCGCGAACGCGACCATCGCCGCGACGCTGGCCTCGTCGGCGACGTCGACATGGATCGCCCGGGCCTCGTGACCGTCCGCGACGATCGCCTCGGCGACCGCGCTCGCCGACGCCAGATCGAGATCCGCCACCACCACCTTGGCGCCCGCCGCGGCGAGCATCTCGGCGGTCGTCCGGCCGATGCCCGATCCCGCGCCGGTGACGATCATCACCTTGCCTTGTACCATCGCTATCCTCTCCCCGGCGTCGCTGTCGACTGCCATTGGCGGGAGACGCTATTCCGTACTGACCGTTTGCACAAGATGCATCGCCTGATAGGGATGACGAAAGCACTTGATCTGGAGAGAGCCATGAAGATCGCATCCTTCTCGGTGGACGGCGGCGCACGCCAGATCGGTCTCGTCGAGGGCGACGGGCTGATCGCGGCGAGCCGACGCCTGTCCGGCACTCCGGCCCGGATGATCGACCTGATCGCGGCGTGGGACGCGCACAAGGCGGCGTACGCAGCGCTCGCGGGCACCGCCCCGGATCACGCGCTCGCCGACGTGATGCTCCATGCGCCGGTGTCGCGCCCCGGCAAGATCCTCGGCATCGGCCTCAACTATGCCGATCACGCCGCCGAGGCGAAGGGACTGATGGAGACGCCCACCGAACAGATGTGGTTCGCCAAGCAGCAGACCTGCATCAACGATCCCTACGGCACGATCGAACTGCCCAAGGTCTCCGCCGCGCTCGATTACGAGGCCGAACTGGTCTTCGTCATCGGCAGGCGCATCCGCCACGCCACACGCGAACAGGCCGCCGAGGCGATCTTCGGCTATTGCGCGGGCAACGACGTCAGCGTGCGGGACTGGCAGTTCAAGACGACGCAGGTCATGCTCGGCAAGTCGTTCGACAGCCATGCGCCGTTCGGGCCGTGGATCGTCACCGGCGACGCGATCGATCCGCACGCGCTCGACATCCGCTGCCTCGTCAACGGCGAGGAGCGCCAGCATTCCAACACGCGCCACTTCATCTTCGACTGTTTCGATCAGGTCGCCTTCCTGTCGCAGGCGATGACGCTGGAGCCGGGCGACATATTCTTCACCGGCACCCCGGCGGGAGTCGCCGCGGTGATGACGCCAACCCGGTGGCTGGTGGCGGGCGACGTGGTGCGTGTCGAGATCGAGGGGATCGGCGCGATCGAGAACGTCGTGCGGCGGGAATGACTCCGGCGATGATCGCGCTCCTTCAGTCGGCCGCGAGCGCCAGTTCGATCGTCGCCAGCGTGGTGCCGACTCCCCAACCGCCATCGACCAGATAGGCCTGACCGGTGACGTAGCTGGCGTCGTCGCTGGCAAGGAAATGCACCATCGCGGCGATCTCCTCGGGCCGCCCGATGCGGCCGAGCGGCGACAATATCTTCATGACCTTGTCGAGCGCGTCGCCATTGACCTTGACCGCCAGCGGCGTGTGGACGCCGCCCGGGCAGACGCAGTTGACGCGGATCCCGCGCGGCCCGAACTCCAGCGCGGCGGTCTGCGTCGCCGCCACCACCGCCGCCTTGGACATCGCATATTCGCCCCAGCCCGGCGTTCCCCGCAGCCCGGACAGCGATGCGGTGCTGATGATCGACCCGCCCGCCGTCATCCGCTTCGCCGCCTCGCGCATCCCGGCGAGCGCGCTCAGCGCATTGACGCGGTAATAGCGATCGGCCCGCACCAGATCGGCCTCGGCGATCGGGTGGACATCGGCGATCGCGGCGTTGCTGACCAGGATGTCGAGCCGGCCGTGGGCGGCGACCGTCGCGTCCAGCATCGCGGCGATCTGCGCTTCGTCGGAGACGTCGACACGGCGGAAGTCGCAACCCCATCGCGCGGCCTCCTGCGTGGCGTCGGTCAGGTCGGCGACCAGCACCTTGGCACCCGCGCGCCTCAGGCGCTGCGCGATCGCCGCGCCGATCCCCGACGCCGCGCCGGTGACCACCGCCACCCTGTCGGTGAGGTCGAACAGCCCCCGCTCCGCCATCATGCCGCCTCCGCCATGGTGCGCGCCGCGATATAGCCGAAGGTCATCGCCGGCCCGAGACTGGATCCGCCGCCCGGATAGCGTCCGCGCATGATCGTGTTGTTGTCCAGACCGGCGGCGTAGAGGCCGGGGATCGGCGCGCCGTCCGGGCCGAGCACCTGCGCCCTGGCATTGGTATCAAGCCCGGCGAGCGAACTGAGATCACTCGGCCGCACCTCCAGCGCATAGAACGGCCCCTTGCGCAGCGCCCCCAGCGCGGGATTGGGCGTGTGCGTCGCGTCGCCCATATAGGCCGAATAGGCATTCTCGCCGCGCCTGAAGTCGGGATCGTGCCCCGCATCGGCGTAGCGGTTGAAGTCCGCCACGGTCTTGTCGAGCACCGCCGGGTCGAGCCCGATCTTGACGGCGAGCGCGGCGATCGACGGCGCCGCCTTGATATAGCCCTTGCGCACCCACGGCCTCGGGCTGAACGGTGCGGGCTTGACCATGCCGAGCCCGTATTTGGAGACGGCGGTCGCATCGCTGATCTGCCAGATCTTCGTGATCCCCTGCTCGAGCGTGGTCTCGCCGAAATTCTGATAGTGAAAGCTCTCGTCGACGAAGCGCCTGCCCGTTCGCGCATCGACCATGATCGAGCCGGGGCAATGGCGATCGAAGAACAGCGACGGGTATTTCGCGACGCTGCCGTCGGCGCGCGTCATCGACGATGCGGGCACCCAGATGCCGTTGGCGGCATTGCTCTCATTGAGCGTGCCACCCGCCGCGACACCCATGGTCACGCCGTCGCCCCGCGCCCCTTCCGGCTGGAGCGAGCCGCCCGACGCCGATTGCGGCATGAATTTGGCGTGGAGCTCGCCATTCTGGCCGAACCCGCCGCTCGCCAGCACCACGCCCCGGCGCGCCAGGACGGAGTGTTCGACACCGTCGCGCGTGAAGACCAGACCCGTCACCCGGCCGTCGACGACATCGAGCGATCGCGCGCGGGCATTGTTGAGCAGCTCCACGCCCGCGTCGCGTGCCGATTTGAGCAGGCGTCCCGCCAGGGCGTTGCCGTTGGCGAGGTGGGTGCCGCGCTTGCCGCGCAGCCGCGCCAAGGCATAGCGGCCGAGCCGGCCGAGCGCCCAGACCGCCTCCCCGATCGAGCTGTTCCAATGCTGCAGCCGATAGGCGTCGGCAGGGCTGACCTGCATACTGTGAAACAGGCCCATCTCGGGGATCGGGGGCCGCAGCGCATCGAAATCCCGCCCCAGCCGCGCACCGTCGTAATCCGCGGTGAGCAGGCAGCGGCCGGTCTTCCAGCCGGGGTTGCCCGGCGCATAGTCCGGGATCGTGCTGGCGCAGAGCAGGACCTCGCTATTATCCTCCATGAAGCGCAGCATCCGGGGCGCGGTATCGATATAGGTCTCGATCTTCTCGGCATCGTAGAAGTTGCCGAGGACCGACTGGAGATAGGCGACCGCCTCGGCGCGGCTGTCCTCGACGCCCAGCTCGCCCTGATGATGATTGGCGGGGATCCATACGCCGCCGCCAGAAAAGGCGGTGGTGCCGCCGAACACCGGTGTCGCCTCCAGCACGACGACCCTGAGGCCGGCCTTGGCGGCGGTGACGGCGGCGGTCAGCCCGGCGGCACCCGATCCCACCACCACGACATCCGTTTCCATAGTCTTTCCTCTCGCAGGCTTCGTTGTGACGGGCGGTCGCTCAGCCGGGACGCAGGCCGCCATCGACGATGATCTCCGCGCCGGTCACGTAGCTGGCCTCGTCCGAGCACAGGAACAGCGCGCAGTTGGCGACCTCCTGCGGCAGGCCGATGCGCTTCATCGGGATCGAGGTGCGGATCATCTCGCGCTCCGCGGGCAGCATCGTGTCGAGCTGCGGCGTGTCGATCATGCCCGGATAGATCGAGTTTATCCGCACGCCCTGGGCGGCATATTCCTGCGCCGCGGCGCTGCTCATCATCCGCACCGCGCCCTTGGCGGCATGGAAGGACAGGCACGTCACCGTCGCCATGATGCCGAGCACCGAGGAGATGTTGACGATCGCGCCGTTGCCGCTGGCCCGCAGGTGCGGCATTACGGCGCGCATCCCCAGCCAGGTTCCCATCTGATCGATCGAGACGATATGGTTCCAGCCCTCCACCGTCTCGTCCTCGACGCCGCGCATGTGGTTGAGCCCGGCATTGTTGACCAGCGTGGTGATCCCGCCGAAGCGCGCGACCGTCGCCGCGACGACCGAAGCCCAGCTCGCCTCGTCGGCGACGTCGTGGTGGAGGCAGAGCGCGTCGCCGCCCGCCGCGATCACCTCGTCGGCGATCGCGCGGCCGGCGCTCTCGCGGATGTCGGTGACCGCCACCTTGGCGCCCTCGCGGGCGAAGACGCGGGCGTGCGCCGCGCCGATGCCGCCTTCAAGCAACGCCTCTGGGTCGAGCCGCTCGT
>CAZZZX010000206.1:0-5867 GCA_964658585.1 uncultured Novosphingobium sp. | reverse complement strand
CGACGACGCCGGCCAGTTCGTGGCCGAGTACAGCTGGCAATCGTAGTCCGTAGTTCATCTGCGCTATATGTAGGTCGCTATGGCAAAGTCCCGACGCCTTGACCGCCACGAGCACCTCCCGACCCTTAGGGTCATCGATCTCGATATTCTCTATGTCGAACTTGCCTGTTGGCGCATTGAGAACGGCCGCTTTCACGTTTGTCTCTCCTGTCGGCCTCCGCTTTTTGATCCAGGTAGCAGAGGCATCTTTGCGTTCACTCAGAAGCGCTATTCCCCTTTCGAGCAGAATATCGGCGGTAGATGGCATTTGAGCGGGCTACGACCTTCCCCTCGACAGTCATGACCGCCTGCGTAAAGATCAGGCTTCGAGTATGCCGCAGCAGGTCCACCTGCATTTCGACTATCGCGCCGAGCGGGACTGGCGCGACATAATCGATAGCGAGACTGATCGTGGGTATGTGGCTGTCCGTCGTCTCGGCCGCACGCCTAACCGCGGCGATCTGGCTATCCGCCAGTGTCGCGATCGCTCCGCCGTGGCAAGAGCCGTTTATGTTCAGATGCTTAGCGCCAACCCGGAACGAAATCACCTGTCGTTCCTCGTTGAGAAAGACAGGCCCGATGCTTGCGCCAAAGCCGATCTCGGACCCCGGATGGATCACAACAAGGTTTGGAGCGATCATCGCCACTCAGCCGGCGAGCCGCGCCGCGTAGCGCATGACACGCCCGGCCGCGTTGCATCCCACGACGCCAACGAGCTGATCTCCGCGGCGGTATTCTGCAACAAACGCGCCCGTCGCGGGGTTTTCGAAAACAAAATCGACGCGGGTCGCGGAGGTAGATTCTCCCAATAGCTGGATGCGCTGGCCGTGCATATCGGACCAGAAGTAAGGAACGAACAGCTTCCACTGTGTCTCGTCGACGCCAGCTATGACCTGCGCGACGATCCGCGCCTGCTCCCGGGCCGCAGTCCAATGCTCATGACGGTGATGTTGGCCATCGCGCGGATCTTGCCAGGCCGCGGCATCGCCCGCTGCGAACACACCCGGCGCTGAGGTATGGCCGGTGCTATCGCAAAGAATTCCGTTGCCAACACTCACACCGGAACCCGCGAGCCATTCGATATTCGGGGCGGATCCGATGCCAGCGACGACGATATCGCCTGCGATCGTCGCGCCGTCGGCGAGAGAGACTTCCTGGCGTCCGTCGATCGTCTCAACGCCGGACACAGTTGCTTCACACACCATATTCACGCCGGCGGTGGTATGGAGCGCTCGGAGGCGTTCCGCGACCGGCGTGCCGAGAACCTCGGCGAGCGGGACGGCACACCGGTCGATGATTGTGACTTCGAGACCGAGCCTGCGTGCGGTTGCAGCGACTTCCGCTCCAATGAAACCGCCGCCGATCATGACCAAATGCTTACCGGGCTGGAGCAGCGGCCGCAGGGCGGCGGCGTCGTCGAGATCCCGGATAACATGGACCGGGGCTCGCGCGATTTTCGCCGGCAGACGTTTGGCACGCGCGCCAGGCGCGAGAATGATCGTATCGGCGGTTACCATTTCCCCTGTCGCTAGGGTGACCGTCCGCGTGCTGGCATCGAAGCCAGTGGCGGGCGCACCAAGCTTGAGCGTGACCTTGTGCGCCACATAATGCTCGACCTCGTGAAACGCCGCCTCGATGGCGGAGCCGCCAAGGGCCGCCTTGGAGAGGGGCGGCCGGTCGTAGGGAAGATGCGGTTGTGCATCGATGAGCGTGATCGCATCGGTGTAGCCGCAGCGACGCAGCTCGTTCACCGCGCCAACGCCGGCGACCGATGCGCCGACGACCGTTACGGATTTGGTCATGCGACCATACTGCCGCGAAGGAGTGCCAGACCCGGTAATTCGGTCCTCAGCCGAATTACTTTCCCCCACTTTGCTGCGGTCACGAACAGGTCTCGACCGTCCTCGCCTCCAAAGCAGAGGTTCGTGGTCATGCTATCGGCACCGATCTCGATCCGGCGCACAAATTTGCCGCCTGCGTCGAACACCTCGACTCCGCCGGTACCCGGCGTACAGATCCATAAATTGTCCGCCTGATCGAGAGCCATTCCGTCGGGGCGTCCGTTGGTAAGCTCGCAGAAAATCCCTTGGGATAAGAGGTCGGTGCCGGAAAACAGGAATTGTTCTACAAGCCGGGCCTGGGTCTGCGCGAGTAGCATTCGCTGGCCATCTGCGGTGAAGGCGAGGCCATTGGGACACAACCGGTCGCTCGCGACGACAGTCTGAATGCCCGTTCCTAATTCACAGGCTACCACGCATCCAGGGATGGGCTCGAGGATCGCGCGATCGGTCTGTGGATCGGTCACATAGAGCCGGCCATCAGGGCCGAAGGCGAGATCGTTCGGCGCGGTGAAGCCACCCGACAGGGCGTAATCGACGACGCCGCCTATAATCGACTGGACGCCAGGGGTCGCCAGGCCGGACGCACCGAAAATGCCGCCATTCTGCGCGACGAAGAGGCCGTCGCTACCCAAGACGAGGCCGTTCGGCCCCCCGCCGGTCTGGTAGGTGGCGACGACCCTCCCCGCAGCATCGAGCGTGTAGACACAGCCCCGATCGATTGAGACCAGGTTGAGGGTCCGCGCCTCGGCGTTCCAAACCGGTCCCTCGATAAAGCCGAGGTCCTCTGAAAAGACCGCACTATCGCTGGCGATCATCAGATCACGCCACCGCTGTGCAACGCGGCGATCTCGTCAGCGTCGAGGTTCAGATACTCTTCGAGAACGGCATTAGTGTGCTCGCTCAGCAGCGGCGGCGACTGCACGAGCGGCGTCTCGGAACCCGACATCCGCACGGGCCAGCCCGTCAGCACGATCTCGCCGCGCGTCGGGTGCTGAACATGGGCAAGCATGCCGGACTGAAACAGCGCTTCGTCGCAGATGATGTCGGCGGTGTCGAGCACCGCGCCGGCAGGGACGCCCGCGCGATTAAGTAGCGTCATCGCCTCGACCTTGTCCTGCTCGTCCATCCAGGGCGCAATGACCGCATCGACCTCGATCTGACGCTGAAAACGCAGCTCGGGGGTTGCATAACGCGGGTCGCCGATGAGATCTTTTCGGCCAATCGTGCTCAGCAGGGCGTTCCATTGCTTGTTGCCGCTGAACTCGTCCCTCGCGGTGTAGATGAAGCAGTAGTCATTGGGCCCGTGCCCACGGCAGCGGAACAGGCCGGACGGCGCCGCCGTGCTGCTGGGAGACGCGTTGCCGACGCGGGCCGCGGGCATACCTGTAACTTGTTGGCGGGCAAGAGGCATACGCATGAAATTGACCATGACGTCTTGCATAGCCACTTTCACATACTGCCCTCGCCCGGTTTGCTCGCGCTGGAAGAGCGCAGCCAGGATGCCAATAGCGAGGTAGGCTCCCGACCCCGTGTCGGCGAAGGTCGGTCCTGGTTTGACCGGAGGAGCGCCGGCCTCGCCGGTGAAGGACACGGCGCCGCCAATCGACTGTGCTATAGCGTCGAACACACGGAAATCCTTGTATGGGCTGTCGTCGGAAAAGCCGCGGATCGAGCCGTATACAAGGCGCGGATTGATCTCGTGCAACACCTCGTATCCGAAGCCTAGCCGTTGGATCGTGCCCGGCGCGAAGTTCTCAAGAAAGACATCGGCCTCGGCAACCAGACGCTTGAGCAGCACCTTGCCTTCCTGAGAGCCGAGATCGATCGTAAGTCCGCGCTTATTGGAATTGAGCACAAGGAAATAAAGAGAGTCCTTGTCGGGACTATCGGCCGATGCGATTCGCGCTGGATCGCCGCCTTTTGGCTTCTCGATCTTGACAACATCGGCGCCCAGAAAAGCGAGCGCAGAAGCGCAGGTCGAGCCGGCTTCCCATTGCGTGAGGTCGAGCACCCTCACGCCGCTGAGCGCTTTCTGGGGCGCGGCGGCCACTGGCGGTTTGGCATCAGCCTGGTGTAGCACGGCTCAATCCTCGTGAACGTGGATGACTTCGGCCGGGCATACGCGCGCCGCGAGCCTCGCCGCATCGCCAGCGGCGCCGTCCGGGTGGTCGTTCAGCAAGATGACGATACCGTCCTCCTCCTGCTGGTCGAAGACCATCGGGGCCTTGAGAACACACTGGCCAGCGCCGATGCACTTATGCGGTTCGATAGAGATCTTCATTCTGCTCTCCCAAAAAAGGGATTTCACCAGGCGAGCGGCAGCTCGTGAACGCCGTAGACAAACATGTCGTGCCGGAAACGGAGCTCCTCGAACGGCACCGCAAGGCGCAGGTTCGGCAGCTGTTCGAAAAGGCGCCCGTAGACAATTTGGAGCTCGAGACGGGCGAGGACCTGTCCAAGACATTGGTGGATGCCGAAGCCGAAGGCCACATGGCCAGCGGCATCGCGATCGACTTTGACGTCGTTGGGTTCTGGAAACAGTCGCGCATCCCGGTTGGCCGCAGGGATCGAGCAGATCACACCTTCGCCCTTGCGCACGAGGTGGCCGTTTACGTCGATATCCTCTAACGCCACCCGGCGAGCGCCCATGTGAAGCACGCTGCCGTGCCGCAACAGTTCCTCGACTGCATTCGAAATAAGATCGGGGTTCGCGCGGATCTTGGCGAGCTCGTCAGGATGCTGGATCAGAGTCAAGACGCCTAGTGCAGTCATGTTCTGGGTCGTCTGGTGCCCGGCGCTTAGCAGCAAACGGCAGATATTTATGAGGGTATTGCGATCGACATGGCCGGGCAGGTACTGCTCGTGTACCAATCGGCTGATGATGTCGTTCTGAGGATCGCTTTGCTTGACGTCGATCAGATGGCCGAGATAGGCGAACAGCTCGTCGATTGAGGCGCGGACCTCCGCCGGCTTCGACTTAGCGGCAAACTGGATGCGCGTCGCCCTATGGAACAACTCGTGGTCGTCATAGGGGACGCCGAGCATGAACGTGATGACTTCGGTCGGCAGCGGTCCTGAGAAATGCTCCACGAAGTCAGAGCCCTGCGGCAAGGAACGGAAGTTTTGTACCAGACGATCGACCGTCTCCTCAATGCGGGGACGGATCCCCTCGACCCGCCGGACGGTGAACTCCTTTGTGACCATCCTGCGCAGCCTGTCATGCTCTGGATTATCAAGCCGCAGGAACGACCGATCGGCGAGGTCTGCTACTTTGCGTCCTTCAAAAACGTGAGGGAACCCTTCGCGGACGGGCTCACAGCTGAAGCGCTGATCGCTCAACACCGCCTTGATGTCGGCATGGTTCGTGAGAAGATAAGGGGAGGTGCTATCCCACAGATTCACGCGAGCGAACGGCTCGTCGTAGCGCAGATCATCATATTTTGGCGGCGGGTCGAACGGGCAGCTGCGTGCAAACGGGTAAGGACGATCAGGAGATGGGGCGGTAGCCATGGTCAGAGTCCTGTTGAGGTCGGAAACAAACGATCGATCTGAAGCGCGCCGCGGCGGGCACGGCGCATGCCAGAAAGCCAGCGTGGACGATCCGCAACGCGGCGGCGCTCGAAGTCGGCGGTGGTGGGATGCGTAAGGATGAGGAAGCTGCCTTCGGTCACGCCGTCGAGCACTGCGTGAGCAACCTCTTCGGCGGACAGGAAGGCGATGCCGGCACCAGAGGCCGCGCTATTCGGCCGCGTCATCGCTGTTTGGACCCCTTCCGGGCAGACGCAATGCACTGACACCCCATCCGCGACGCTCACCGCGAGCCACTCGGCCAGTGCGACTGCGGCGTGCTTGCTCGCGGTGTAGATTGCGGTCCGCAGGTCCATTATCAGGCCGGCGGCGGATGCGGTGATCACAAACGCCCCCTCGCCCCGTGCCTCCATGCCGGGGAGTACGGCCTGGGCCGCATAAACGTGGGCGAGCAGATTG
>CAZZZX010000205.1:0-5872 GCA_964658585.1 uncultured Novosphingobium sp. | reverse complement strand
GGCGGCATGAACATCTTCTTCGTGTTCGACGACGGCAGCATCGCGACTCCGCCGCTGACCGGCACGATCCTGCCCGGCATCACGCGCGATTCGCTGCTCACGCTCGCCCGCGACATGGGGCTCGCCGTGCGCGAGGAACCCTATGCGATCGACCAGTGCCGCGCCGATGCGGGGAGCGGCCGTCTGCTGGAGGCGTTCGCGTGCGGCACCGCCGCGGTCGTCACGCCGATCGGTACGATGAAGCTGAAGGACGGCCAGTTCCAGATCGGCAGCGGTGGCCCGGGCCAGACCACCGGCCGCTTGCGGCAGGCGCTGATCGATATTCAACGCGGCCACGCGCCCGATCCGCATGGCTGGCTCGACCGGGTGATCTGACGGAAGCGCGACGCTGCCGCGGGTTACTTGCGGAAAAGCGTCGCAGC
The DNA here is from genome assembly GCA_964658585.1 of uncultured Novosphingobium sp. Lineage (GTDB taxonomy): Bacteria > Pseudomonadota > Alphaproteobacteria > Sphingomonadales > Sphingomonadaceae > Solisphingomonas. Next base: position 5,450 of record CAZZZX010000205.1, on the reverse strand, counting down.
CCCCTTTTCATCCGCGCATCACCGCCCTAAAGCACCGCGCTCCCGGTTCAGCCGGGATGTTGGGGCGTCGCCAAGTGGTAAGGCAGCGGCTTTTGATGCCGCCATTCGCAGGTTCGAATCCTGCCGCCCCAGCCAAATTTCGTTCGCAATGCCGCCGTCGCGGCGGGGTCGCGGACGCAGCGGCCTGTGCCCGCGCACCTCCGCAGGCCCGACTTCAGAGCGCCGCCCAGTCGATCGGGCCATCCTTGGCGATCGCCCCCGAACGGTCGGCGAGCGGGTATTTGAGGCCGGTCGCGCAGTTGAACAGCACGACGCGCTCCTCGGGCGCGACCAGTCCGCGTTCGCGCGCGAGCATGTAGGCGGCCAGCGTCGCGCCGCCTTCCGGGCAGAGCAGCAGCCCGTCGTCGCGGCCGACATCGACGACCGCCCGTTCGATCGCCGCGTCGGGCACCGCGATCGCGAAGCCGCCGCTGGCGCGCACCGCATCGAGGATCATGAAGTCGCCGACCGCCGCCGGTACGCGGATGCCCGCGGCGACGGTGTGCGCACCCTCCCAGCGCGTCGCATGGCGCGCGCCGACGTCGAAGGCGCGCACGATCGGTGCGCAGCCCTCGGCCTGGACCGCGATCATGCGCGGGCGCTCGGGACCGATCAGGCCGATCTGCTCGAGCTCGTCGAACGCCTTCCACATCCCGATCAGCCCGGTGCCGCCGCCGGTCGGGTAGAAGATCGCATCGGGCAACCGCCAGCCGAGCTGCTCGGCAAGCTCCAGTCCCATCGTCTTCTTGCCCTCGATCCGATAGGGCTCCTTGAGCGTCGACAGGTCGAACCAGCCGCGCTCCTTGACGCCCGCGCCGACCAGCCTGCCGCAATCGTCGATCAGGCCGTCGACGCGCCACACGCGCGCGCCCTGCGCGGCGATCTCGCGGACGTTCACCTCGGGCGTGTCCGCGGGGCAGAAGATCACCGCCTCGATCCCGCAGCGCGCGGCATAGGCCGCCGCCGCCGCGCCGGCATTGCCGTTGGTCGGCATCGCGATGGTGGTGACGCCGAGCTCCCTGGCCATCGAGATCGCCATCACCAGCCCGCGCGCCTTGAACGATCCGGTCGGCAGCCGGCCCTCGTCCTTGACCAGCAGCGACGCCGCGCCGAGCGCGCGCGCGGTCCTGTCGAGCGCGATCAGCGGGGTCTCGTACTCGCCGAGGCTGACGATGTTCTCGCGCCGCCGCACCGGCAGCAGCTCGCGCCACCGCCAGATGTCGCGGACCGGGCGACCGGCCAGCACCTCGGCGGTCAGCGCCGCGCGGACGCCGGCGAGATCGTAGCGCACGACCAGCGGGCGGCCCGCCGCGGACAGGCCGTGGAGCCGGTCCGCCTCGTAGCGCTCGCCGGTCAACGCGCATTCGAGATGGCTGACGAAGGTCCGCCGCTGCGCGGTCAGATTGTCGTCGAAGCGCATCAGCCGTCCGCCTCCCGCGTGATGTCGGCGCCGACCATCGAGAGCTTCTCCTCGAGCCGCTCGTAACCGCGGTCGAGATGATAGACGCGGTGGACGCGCGTCTCGCCCGTCGCCGCCAGGCCGGCGAGGACGAGGCTCATCGAGGCGCGCAGATCGGTCGCCATCACCTCGGCGCCGGTCAGGCCGCCCACGCCGCGCACCACCGCGACACGGCCGCGGGTCTGCACGTCCGCACCCATGCGGGCGAGTTCGGGGACGTGCATGTAGCGATTCTCGAAGATCGTCTCGGTCAGCACCGAGGCGCCGTCCGCCAAGGCCAGCATCGCCATGAACTGCGCCTGCATGTCGGTCGGGAAGGCGGGATAGGGCGCGGTGGACAGCGTCAGCGGGCGGATCGGGCCGTCCGCCACGACACGGATGCCGCCCGGCATCGCCTCGATCACCAGCCCCGCCTCGATCAGTGCATCGAGGATCGCGGTCATGTCGCCTTCGCGCGCGCCGACGAGCTCGAGCGCGCCGCCGGTGATCGCCGCCGCACAGGCATAGCTGCCCGCCTCGATGCGATCGGGCATCACGGTATAGTCCGCGCCGTGCAGCGCGGGGCGACCGTGGATCGTCAGCCGCTCGCTGCCGATCCCCTCGATCTGGCTGCCCATCGCGACGAGGCAGCGGCACAGGTCGACGATCTCGGGCTCGCGCGCGGCATTGTCGATCACCGTGTCGCCGGTCGCGAGGCTGGCCGCCATCAGCGCGTTCTCGGTCGCGCCGACCGAGACCACCGGGAAGCTGATCCGGCCGCCCTTGAGGCCGCCATCGGGCGCCAGCGCGCGGACATAGCCGGCGGTGGTCTCCAGCCTGGCGCCGAGCGCCTCCATCGCCTTCAGATGCAGGTCGATCGGGCGATTGCCGATCGCGCAGCCGCCGGGCAGCGACACCGTCGCCTCCCCTGCGCGCGCCAGCGTCGGACCGAGCACGAGGATCGAGGCGCGCATCTTGCGCACGATGTCGTAGGGCGCGGTGGTCGAGGTGATCCGCGGCGCGGTCAGCGTCATCGTGCGGCCGAACTCGTCGGGGCTGCCGCCGGCGATGCTGGTCGATACGCCCATGCCGTTGAGCAGGTGGCCGAAGCCGTCGACATCGGCGAGCCGTGGCAGATTGCGCAGCGTCAGCGGCTTGTCGGTGAGCAGCGCGCAGGGCAGCAGCGTCAGCGCGGCGTTCTTCGCACCCGAGATCGGCAGGCGGCCGGAAAGGCGTTGGCCGCCGCGAATTACGATCCTGTCCATGGCGGGTCGTCTAGAGATTCCGGGCGTCCGCGCAAGCATCGCGCCGCAAGCCTCTGAACTTGATCGTTGTTAGCGCACGCCCCTGGAAATTCGGCCACACGGACGAGGCGGTATGGGCGCCCAGGAGGATCGGTGGAGCACGGCAGTCTGGCGGAGCGGTTCGGCCGCTACCTGCCGCTTCTCGACAATGAGCGCCGTGCGTTGTCCGCGCTCGGGGAGACCGAGCGCAGCGTGCCCCGCGGGACCGTGCTCCGGCGCGAACAGTCTCCTGCCCGTGAACTGTTCGTGGTCCGCCGCGGCTGGCTGTTCTCGTCGATGCTGCTGCCCGAGGGCAACCGCCAGATCCTCGGTCTGCATCTGCGCGGCGACTTCGCCGGCGACACGTCGCTGCCCTGGGTAAACGCGCCCTTCTCGCTCACCGCCGCGACCGACGTGACGGTGCGTGTCGTCGACAAGACCGCGCTGCGCGGCCTGTTCGAGCATCACCCGCGGCTCGGGATGCTGATGTTCGCGCTGGCCCAGGCCGAGCGCGTCGCACTCGCCGATCGGCTCGCCTCGGTCGGCCGCACCGCGGCGCGCGCGCGGGTCGCGGCGCTGATCGTCGATGCGTTCTGCCGGTTGCGGATCATCGGCGAGCCGGTCGCGGACGGGTTCGTCCTGCCGTTGACCCAGGAGGAGATCGGCGACGCGACCGGCCTCACCTCGGTCCACGTCAATCGGATGATGCGCCAGCTCGCCGAGGATCATCTGATCGCGCGGGTCGGCGGACGCATCCGCGTGCTGGACGAAGCGAGGCTCGCCGCGCTCGGCCATCATATCGACCGGATGACCGAGATCGATACGAGCTGGCTGTGCGCGCCGACCGACGCGTGAGCGCCGTCTAGCCGATCAGCGTCGGGTTCGCGTCCGCACCCGGATAGGCGACGAGCAGGTCGATCCCCGCGCCGAGCGTGATCGTCGCGTCGCCGCCGACCAGCCAGACGCCGCCGGGCGCGATCGCCTCGCCACCGGCCTCGCCCGCGCCCGCGAGCGGGGTCAGCCAGACCGGCCGCTCGTGCGACGCGGCGAGCGTGCCGCTCATCGGTACGGTCCAGCGCTCGACGACGAACTTGCCGCCCTCGATCTGCAGGCGCCGGCCGGGCGCGAGATCGCGCGGGACGAACGGCGCGACATAGGGCACCGGATCGGACGCCTCGACCCCGGCATCGAGATGCAGCTCGCGGTCGCTGCCGTAATCGTAGAGCCGGTAGGTGAGATCGACGTTCTGCTGGATCTCGACGAGCACGAGCCCCGGGCCGATGGCGTGGATGGTGCCCGCCGGCGAATACCAGAACTCGTCCGCCTTGACCGATTTCCAGTCGAGCAGCCCCTCGATCGTACCGTCCTCGGCAGCGCTGCGAAGCGCGTCCTTGGTCATCGGCGCGAGCGTGCCGATCGCGATCGTGGCGTGCGGCTCGGCCGACAGGATCTGCCACGCCTCGCTCTTGCCGCGCGGATAGCCATGCCGTCGCGCGTCGGCATCGTCGGGATGGACCTGGATCGACAGCTTCTCGCCGGTGAAGAGATATTTGATGAGCAGTTCGGGATCGTCCTCGCCGATCCCCTTGGGGGCCTGGAACCAGACTTCGCCGACCGGCGCGCCGCCTTGCGCCACATCGTCGAAGCCAGGCCACAAATCGTGGCGACCCCATGGCTTCTCGACGCGCTTGGTAATCAGGCGGGTGACGGACATGGCGATCTCCGGACGCGGCGAACTGACGCCCCTGCCGAACGTCTTCGTACCGCGATCCGTTTCGTCAAGCGCGCAGCATCGACGCCATGCTCAGTTGGCGATGCGCATGTCGACCTTTTCGACCCATTCCGGGAAGAAGCTCGGTTCGCGCGCCGACCAGCCCGCTGCCGTCGCCGCGGCTTCGCTGATCGACTGGAGCAGCTTGCGCCGACGCTCGGGGTGGAGATGCGGCAAGGCGGCGGCGGCGCAGAACGCGCCCGGCAGCCAGGGCCGCACCGGCGCGCCGAGCAGGCGCTCGTACAGGAACCGGTACGAGCCGAAGCTGCCCAGCCGATCCTGCCCGAGGTCGAATGCCGAGAGCGTCACCAGCGGTGCCATGAACGGCTCGACCGCGTCGAGCCCGCTATCGTCCGGGATGATGTCGCGCAGCCCGTCGAGCCGATCGTACATGCGGGTCTGCGCCCGGATGCTGGCGGCTTCGACGACATCGCGTGACCAGCGGTCCAGCGCGTCCTGCCGGTCGAGCCCGATATCGAGCGATCGGCGGATATAGCGCTGTGTCGCGGCCGGGAAGGTCGCGAACTCCTTCATTTCGGCCAGCGTCATCGCCCCGTCGGCCGGTCTCGATTGCGTACCCATGGCTTTCCCCCACCACTCGATGACGGAGACGTTACACCCGGCAGCGTTACCGGGTGCTTAACCAACCCGCCGTCTGTCATCGAGGATGCACAAAAGCGTGCTGCGACGCAACATCTAGCGATGCAGTGTTGCAACAGCTGTGGGAATTGCGTCAGCCGGGCTCCTTGTCGGGGTCGTAGCCGGAGGAGGGCGCGGGCTCGCCACCGCTGCCGGGGCGCGTCGTCGACGGTGCATCCGAACTCGGAAAGGTCTCGTCGAGCGCGATGTCGAGCTTGGCATCGGCATCGGACGGATCCTCGGCCAGCGCTTCGTGGCTGCCTGCATCCGCGCCCTCGCG
>CAZZZX010000204.1:0-5872 GCA_964658585.1 uncultured Novosphingobium sp. | reverse complement strand
GTCGGGCGAGCTCAAGGCGCCCGTGGTGATCGGCCGCGACCATCTCGACAGCGGGTCGGTCGCCAGCCCCAATCGCGAGACCGAGGCGATGCGCGACGGCTCTGACGCGGTATCCGACTGGCCGCTGCTCAACGCGCTGCTCAATACCGCGAGCGGCGCGACCTGGGTGTCGCTGCATCATGGCGGCGGCGTCGGCATGGGCTATTCGCAGCACGCCGGGATGGTGATCGTAGCGGACGGCACACCCGCCGCCGCGGCAAGGCTCGAACGCGTGCTGTGGAACGATCCGGCGAGCGGCGTGATGCGCCACGCCGATGCGGGCTATGACAGCGCGATCGAGTGCGCGCGGGAAAAGGGGCTGGATCTGCCGGGCATCCTGTAGGGGCCGGCCCCCGCCGTTCGGGCCGAACGGAGACGAGCAGATCGATCGCTCATCGTCCTCGCTTCCAAGCCGCGCTCTGCTGCGCGACCAGACGCACCAGATCGCCCTCGACGATCGCCATGTCGATGACGTGCAGCCCCCATTCGGGATCGGCGGGATCGCCGATCGCCGCGGTGCCGACGACCGTATCGGCCGGACCGGGAACGGGGGGCGGCGTGACATGCACCGCCAGATAGCGCGTCGTGCCGCGCGTCACGCATTGGCCGGAGAGCAGGCCCGGCATCCGGACGAACCGCGTCGTCAGCGGCGTGCCGTTCACCGACCATCCGCTCGCCGGTGTCGCATATTGGACGAGGCCGTCCCGATAGGACGGAAAGCCCAGCGTCGCGTCGAGCGGTGCCACGCCCCCCTCGAGACGCGCGGGGTTGGTGCATCCCGCGGTCATTCCCGGCTTCGGCGCCCTCGCGAACAGCGCCGCGGCGCCGGTCCCGGCGCGACCGAACAGCGCGTTGGCGGGCGGTCCCGGCACGTCGCGATAGCTCGCCCAGGTCACCACGCAGCCGGTCTGGCTCGTCGACCGGCATAGCGGGATCGCCTTGAAGTCGCCGCCGACATCCCTGCCCGCGGGCACGAGAATCGTCGTGCCGGGCAGGATCGCCGAGAGCAGCAGCCGCTGCACGGGCTTACCGTCGATCTCTTCTGCAACCAGCCGCTGGAGCATCATCGCGCCCTGGCTGTGCCCGATCAGCACCACCGGCCGCCCGCCATTGTCGCGCGCCAGATAATCGCGCCACGCCGCCCGGACATCGGCATAGGCGAGTTCGTGATCGGAGGGATCGCCCCCGCCCCGCATGATGTCTTGCAGCGCGGCGCGCGTGACCTGGCGATACATCGGCGCGAACAGCCGGCAGACGCCGCGCAGCGGCGCGAGCTGCGCCGCCACCGTGCCGCGCTCTTCGGGCCCCGCGATCATGTCGCTGTTCGGGGTCTTGTCGAACGACGCGGTGGGATAGACGTAGAAGCAGTCCGCCCTGGGCGAGCGCGCGGCGACGGGCCGCATAACCCGCGTCCGCCCATCGGGATCGATCACCGTCGCACTCTCGTCGACGGCGCAGGCATCCTGCCGTCCGGGCCGGCACAGCCAGTTCTCCGGCCGCGTGTAATCCTCCGGCGGGAGCGCCGGCGACGCGGCCGCGGCGAGCAGGAGCAGCAGGCTCATGCCAGCGCCGCATCGGCGCGGCGCATCGCCTGTTCATCCGCCTCGTAGCTGCGCACGCTCGTCCAGTAATGATAGGCCGCCCAGAAGCCGGTCAGCGACAGCGCCAGCAACGCATAGCGCAGTGATTCGGCGTTGCTGTGCAGCGGGCCCGACAGGCGATCGCTGATCCAGCCGACGACCAGCGGCGCGACGATCAGATTGGCGACGTTGGCGCACAACAGGCTGACCGCCATGCCCTGTGCGCGCATCGACGGCGGCAGGAAGTTGAGCAGCAGCGCCATCTGCGGCCCGAGATAGAGATAGACCGCCGGCACGACCAGCCACAGCATCGCGGTCGCGACGGCGAGCGAATGCGTCCAGTAGATCGCGAACGACGGCACCGTCGAACAGAACACGACCGCGGCGAGAAACCAGGCGATCCGCCGCGGTTCGCGCATCGCCGGCAGCGCGAGGATCGCGCCCGTCGCCAGCGTCGCCGCGATACCCGCCCAGAGATAGATGGTGCCGACCCGCGTACCGGCCTCCGACGTCGTCAGCCCGTAGGCGCGCTGAAGGAAGGTCTGCGTCCAGTACATCAGGCCCCAGCCCCACAGGCAGATGATCGTGCCCGCCGCGTTGATGTGCCACACCGACCGCTGCGTCCACAGGAAACGCAGCGTGTCGGCGAGCCGCGCCTGCGGAACCGCGACCGGTGCGATCGTCTCGAAACGACCGCGACGCGGCTCCCGGATCGTCAGCAGGATGAGGATACCGAGCAGCACGCCGGGCGCGCCCAGCACGAGGAACGCCGCGCGCCAGCTTTGGAAACGATCGACGATCCTCCCGGCGACGGTCGATCCCAGCCACGCGCCGAGGGGCGAGCCGAGCGCGAAGATCGTCAGCGCGAAGGCGCGACGTTCGCGCGGGAAATAGTCCGCGACGATCGAGGTCGAGGGCGGCGTCCCGCCTGCCTCGCCGACCCCGACGCCGATCCGCACCAGCATGAACTGCCAGAAATTCTGCGTGAGGCCGAGCAGCGCGGTCATCAGCGACCACACCACCATCGCCGCTGCGACGATGTTGCGCCGGTTCGAGCGATCGGCGAGCTGCGAGATCGGGATGCCGACCATGATGTAGAACAGCGCCATCGAGACGCCGGTCAGCCAGCCGACGCCGGTATCGGTGAGGCGGAACTCGACCCGGATCGGCTCGAGCACGGTCGAGACGACATAGCGATCGGCGATGTTGAGCGCATAGACCAGCGCGAGTATCGACACGACGTACCAGCGCACGCCTTCCGGGCGAGGGGGCGACGCGTCCGTGGCGACCGTCGCGAGACCGCGGCCGGGCAGCGTCGTCGCGGGCGGCATCATGCGGGGCCGATCGCCGCCGAGACGCTGACGCTTTCGATACCGATGGCGGTGCTCCACAAATCGATCAGCGTCGGGGCGTAGCTCGCCGCGAAGTAGACATCACAGCCGCCCTCGCTGGCAACCGCAATCCGCACCGCGACATGATGGATCACCGTCGAGGCTACCGCACCGGAGCCGAACGCCGGATCCTCGGCGTCGAACAGCCCGGCCACCGTCAGCAGGGCGCGCCAGCCGGGTCCGGCGAGCGTCGCGCGGACGAGACCGCCGCCGATCGGCGTCAACGCGCCGTTGTCGCCGATTGACCGGGCGAACTCGGCGATCCGTCCGGCGGCATCGAACAGCCACCAACGCCGCGGCTCGACGCGCATCAGCGCCTTGTCGCCGCACAGCAGGCGCGGATCCGCATCGTCCCACAGGTCGAGCGCGATCACGTCGCCCGCGGGGGCGATGACGACGGTGACGCCGCGATCAGTCACGATAGCGTGTCCCGTCCGCATCGTAGAACAGCGGCTCGCCGACGGTGACGGCGACATGCCGGCCGCGCGTCGGCGAGGAGGCGATCAGCCGGTCGCCGATCCGCGCCCGGCCGCCCGCCAGCAGACCGAGCGCGATCCCGCCGCCGCCGGGCACGCGCGCGCCGGCCGAGGTGACATGGCCCTCGATCGGCGCCCCCTGAGCCGCGATCAGCATCGCGCCCTCGGGGATCGCGTCCTCGCCCGTCAGGCCGACGAGCTGCAGCCGGTCGGGAGCGGACAGCGCCGGTCGCCCGAGCGCCTGCGCGCCGACATAGCCGCCCGCCTTGCGGAGCATCCGCTCGAGCCGCAGGTCGTGCGGCGTCGTCCGCCCGTCCGCCTCCGCGCCGATCACGACATGACCCTTCTCGATCCGCAGCAGCTCGAGCGCCTCGAGCCCGTAGGGACAGCCGCCGCGCGCCCGCGTCGCGCCCTCCATCGCATCCCAGATCGGACCGGCCGCGAACCCCGGCGCATAGACCTCGAAGGCGCGTTCGCCGCTGTAGCTCGCCGCGAGGATCAGGACGCGCACGCCGGCGATCACGGCCTCGGCGAGCCCCATATGCGCGGGCGGCGCCTCCCCCGTCAGACCCGACAGGATGTCCGCGGCGAGCGGACCGGCGAGTGCGATCCCCGCGAAATGCTCCTGCTGCGCCACCACCGATACGCGCAGATGCGGTGCCAGCACGCGATGGACGTAGCTCAGATGCGCTTCCATCCGGTCCGCACCACCGGTCGAGCTGGTCAGCAGGAAGCGCGTTTCGGCGAGCCGCCAGACCGTACCGTCGTCCATCACCATGCCGTCTTCGCGCAGCATGAAGGTGTAGCGCCCACGCCCCGTCGCCAGCTTCGCCACGCCGGTGGCGCAGACCATCTCGAGCAACGCGCCGGCGTCGGGCCCGGAGACCGCGAATTTCGCGAGGGTCGAGACGTCGACGATCCCGGCAGACGTCCGCACCGCGCGCGCCTCGCGGAGCGCAGCATCGTGCAGGCTCTCGCCGGCCAGCGGATAGGCGCGCGGGCGGTGCCAAAGCCCGAGCGGCTGCCAGATCGGGTCGAGCGCCCGGTGCCGGCCGCCCAGCGCGATCCGCCGCCGCGGTGACGCGTGGCCGCCACCGTCGGGGCCCGCGAGCGCACCCAATGTCAGCGGCGTGAACGGCGCGCGGAAGGTGGTCAGGCCCGCCCGCGGGATGTCGACGCCTGCGACGTTCGCGAGCCGCGCCAGCGCCGCCATGTTGCTCGTCTTGCCCTGGTCGGTCGCCATGCCGAGCGTGGTGTAGCGCTTGAGATGCTCGACCGAGCGATAGCCTTCGGCCCAGGCGAGATCGATGTCGGCGGCGGTGACGTCGTTCTGGAAGTCGACAAAGCTGTGCTTGGGATCGCGCAGGTCCATGGCGGCCGCCGCGATCGGGGCGACCGCGCCCACGGCGGCACCGACGCTTTCGATCGCCTGCGCGGATACGCCGGGGACGAACGCCTGGAGATCGGCGCGCCATTCGAGCCTGCCGCCTGCCTGGCCGTGGAGATGGACGACGGGCATGAACCCGCCCGACATCGCGAGCAGGTCGGCCGTGAAACGCTGGCGGAAGCCGCCGATCCCGGCCTCCACCGCGGCGAGATGGTGGCGGCGTCCGCGTGTCCCGACCGGCACCGCGCTTGCGAAGGCGGGAAAGCGCGTTTCCGGCGTGGTATCGCGCGAATCGAGGATCGCGACGACCTCGCCGCCCGCCGCCGCGATCGCCTCCGCGGTCAGATAGGCGTCGTCATTGTTGGTCGCGATCACCACGCGCCGGCCGGGCAGCACGCCGAAACGGCGGACATAGGTGCGAACCGCCTGCGACAGCATGACGCCGGGGCGATCGTTGCCCGCGAAGGTCAGCGGCCGCTCGATCGCGCCGGTGGCGAGCACGATGCGGTTCGCGCGGACATGCCAGAGGCGCTGCGCCGGCGCGCCGGCCGGCGGCATCGCGCCGGGCTCGACCAGCCGCTCGGCGAGCGTGACGAAGCCGTGATCCCAGACCCCCGCCGCGGTCGTTCGGGTCAGGATACGGACATTCGGCGGCAGCACCGCGGCGTCGCCCAGCACGCGATCCTGCTCGACCAGCAACACGCGCCCCCCGGCCGCCGCCGCCGCCGCGAGACCGGCGGGGCCGCCGCCGACGACGAGCACGTCGCAGAATGCGGCGCGATGCTCGTAGCGATCGGGATCGGCCTGTGTCGGCGGCTTGCCGAGACCCGCGGCGCGGCGGATCAGCTTCTCGTACAGCAGCCAGCGCGACGGCGGCCCGAAGAAGGTCTTGTAGTAGAAACCCGCCGCGAAGAACGGCGCCGCCAACCCGTTGATCGCGCCGAGATCGAAGCCGAGCGACGGCCAGCGGTTCTGGCTGCGCGCCACCAGACCATCATA
>CAZZZX010000203.1:0-5886 GCA_964658585.1 uncultured Novosphingobium sp. | reverse complement strand
GACACGCGATCACGCTGGACCGCGCGGGGTGCGCCATCGCCGGCCGATCCTACGACTGGAAGCGCTGTACCGCGCAATTCGTCGCCGGGCTGGCGCCGCGCCGAGTGCAGATCGCCGCCTGACTCGCGGCACGATGTCGGTTCAGCGGGGTGGGAAGCTCTTCTCCGTCCGGCCGACGATGGCATCGGCGACATTGTCCTTGTTCTCGCGCATCCCGCGGGTGCCGCAGGCGCGCCGCAGCGTGCTCGCCATGCCGGGCTTCCGCGCGGCGGTGAAGCGTGATGCCGGCACGCACTGCGCATTGAACGCGATCACCGCATAGCAGTCGATCCCGCCGGCATGGGACCGGAGCGATTGACTCGGGCCCGCACCGGACGGACGCTGAGCCGCCATCGATCGGAGATACGGATGAAGCGGCTGTGGGTATTGGTCTGGGGCGCGCTCTTGCTGGTCCTTGCCGGCGCGCCACTCCATGCGACCCGTGTCGTCGCGCCGGCGCCGGATCCTGCAGGAGCGCTCGGACCCGCGAATGACGATGCCTGCGCCGGCCTCGTCCGCCAGGACTTCTCGACCGTCCCAGACGCGCCCTCGCTGGTGGTCGACGCGAAGATCCACGAGGCGACCGCGGAGCTGCCGCGCCATTGCCTGGTCAACGGCCGCATCGCCCCGACGATCGGCTATCGGATGTGGCTGCCGATGGGGACGTGGAACGGAAAGTTCATCCAGGGGGGCTGCGGGGGGCGCTGCGGTTTTATCCTCGATCAGGCGTGCGAGATCGTGATGGCGCGTGGCTATGCCTGCATCGCCGCGGACCTCGGCCATACCGGGACGATGTACGACAATCTGTGGGCGATCGACAACGTGCCCGGGCAGATCGACTTCAGCTTCCGCGCCACGCATGTCGCCAACATCACCGGCAAGGCGGTGACCACGGCCTTCTACGGGCGCCCGCCGACGCGATCCTATTATGTCGGCGCGTCGACCGGGGGCCGGCAGGGGCTGGTCGAGGCCGAGCGCTTCCCGCAGGATTTCGACGGCATCATCGCCGGCGAACCGGCGATGGGCACGCCCGGCACCGCGCAGCCCGAGGTCGGCCCCGCGCTGTACCGCGCGGTCAACGCCATCGTCCGCGACGGCAAGCCGATCCTGACCCCGGCCGAGATCATGGCGATCCACGCACGCGCCGTCGCGATGTGCGACATGGACGACAATCTCAAGGACGGGATCATCTCCAACCCGCGCGCCTGCGGCTTCAAGCCGTCGATGATGGCGTGCCACGGCCCCAAGACCGATCAGTGCCTCACCCCCGAGCAGATCGTCGGCGTCGAGGGCGTCTATGCCCAGGGCGCCTTGCCGGGGTCGGAAAAAGCGTGGATCGGCGCCTACGTCATGAAGGACGGCACCGCCGGCCGCTACGGCACGCGGCCGGCCAACCCCTATCATTATCCCTACACCTTCATCTTCGACGACGCCACGAACCCCGATCTGCGCGCCTTCAAGGCGCGTGGCGGCAAGCTGATCCTCTACCAAGGCTGGGCGGACGAGGCCTGCTATCCCGGCAACCCCGTCTCGTTCTACGAGACGGTCGAGCGGCTGATGGGCGGACGCGCCCAGACGCAGGACTTCTTCCGGCTCTACATGATCCCCGGCGAGAGCCATATCCCGCAGGTGACGGGAGGCGCGGAGACGGTCGACTATCTGAGCTATCTGGAAGGTTGGGTCGAGCGCGGTCAGGCGCCCGACGTGCTGCTCGGCGCGCATATGAAGACCCTCGCCAATTTTGCGGGGCCCGTGACCTACCAGCGCTATCTGACGGCCGACAACGTCGCCTTCACCCGGCCGATCTGGCCCTATCCGATCATGGCGCGCTATTCCGGCCACGGCGATCCGGACGCTGCGGCGAACTGGCTGCCCGTCACGCCCAGGGGCACGCCGCGTCCGTGATGACCCGGCGCGAGGAATATGCCCGCGGCTGGCCGGTGCTGCTCGCCTCCGCATTCGGTGCCGGGACGGGGGTCTATCCGCTGATCTTCTACAGCCTCGGCGCGCTCATCGTTCCCTTGGGCGGCGCATTCGGCTGGAGCCGCGCGCAGATCACCGCGGCGCCGTTGTTCTTCACGCTCGCGAGCCTGCTTGCCGGCAGCGCGGTCGGCGGGCTGGCCGATCGCTACGGCCCGCGGCGGATCGTGCTGGCGTCGCAGACGCTGCTGGTTCTCGGCCTGCTGGCGATGACCCGGATCGGCCCGGCGGTGTGGACGCTCTATGCCGGCTATTTCGCGCTCGCGATCCTCGGTGCGGGCACGATGACGATGACGTGGGCGCGCACGATCACGGGCTGGTTCGTGGCCGGCCGCGGCCTGGCGCTCGGCATCTCGCTGGTGGGCACCGGGCTGATCGGTGCGGCGCTGCCGAGTTACATCACCTGGATGGTGGCGCGCGGCGGCTGGCAGGCGGGCTATTGGGGGCTGGCGCTGCTGCCGTTGGTCCTCGGCATCCCGGTCACGCTGGCGTTCTTCCGCGACGTCGAGACGGCGCGACCGGGCACGGTGGAGATCGAAGCCGGCACTGTCGAGGGTATGGGTTTCCGCGAGGCGATCTCGACACCGGCCTTTCGCCGAACGACGCTGGCGTTCTTCCTCGCCGCGCTCGCGATCAGCGCCGTGATGGTCAACATCCTGCCGATCCTCGCCGGCCGCGGCGTCGCCCGCACGCAGGCCGCGGCGCTGGCCAGCCTGATCGGCCTCGCGGTGACGGCGGGGCGGCTGATCAGCGGCTATCTGCTCGACCATGTGGCGGCGCGCAAGGTCGGCGCGGCGATGTTCGTTCTTCCGGCGATCGCCTGCGTCCTTCTCGCGAATTCGGGGACGAGCATCGTCCTCGCCGGCGTCGCGATCGCGTTCGTCGGGCTGGCCGGGGGCGCGGAGCACGATGTCGCGGGCTATTTCACCGCCCGCCAGTTCGGACGGCGGCATTATGCGGCGATCTACGGCCTGCTCTATACGATCTATTGCGTGGGATCCGGCATAGGTCCGCTGGTCATGGGTATCGCGGCGGACCGGTTTGGAAGCGACGAACCCGCGCTCTACGCGCTCGCCGGCATCTTCCTGTTCGCCGCGCTCCTGCTCTTCACGCTGCGCGACGGCGCGACGCAGCCGCGGGCGCTACGCGAGAGGACGGCCTGAAGCCTCGCTGCTCGCTCCGACGATCACCACCGCGATGATCGGCCACGCGTCCGAATGATTGCGCCAGCGGTGGCGCGTGCCGTTCTGGACGAGGACGTCGCCGGCCGCGAGTTCGACCTCGACGCCGTCATCGAGTTCGCACCATATGCGGCCGGACAGCACGATGACCACATCCGCGCTGGCGCTCGAATGGAAGCCGGCGGTATCGTCGATATCGGGCAGGTCGCTCGGTCGCGGCGACGCCGGCGAAAGACGATCGGGCGCACGCGAGCTCAGCGTCACGCGGATGCCGCCCGGCGGCGGCCACCAGCCCCTGACGGCGGGCATGACGGGATCGCCGGCCACCGGCGGCGCGTCTGCCTGCCACAGCAACAACGCCCGCTCGTCCCCCGTCACCCGTTCATCGTTGACGACGACGGCGCGGCCATCGTCAGAGATCCCGGTGGTGACGCGCCGAACGCCATCCGTCAGTCGATCGGGGAAGGTCGCAGGCAAGGCTCAGCGCCGTTCGAGAAAGGCCAGCGCTTCCGCTTCGCCGATCACCTCGGCATATTTGGCCTGGAGATCGAACAGATTGGCGTCGTGCGGACCGGGCGCGCGATCGCCACAGGCATCGCGCACGACGAACGGCGCGAAGCCGTGCTGGAGCGCATCGAGCGCGGTCGCGCGCACGCAGCCGGAGGTCGAGAAGCCCGTGACCAGCAGCGTGTCGATGCGCATCGCCGACAGCGTCGCGGCAAGCGAGGTGCCGAAGAAGGCCGAGGCATATTGCTTGGTGACGACCACGTCGTCGGCCTGTGGCCGAAGCGCGTCGTCGAAGTCGCCGAGCGGCGATCCCTCGAGATAGGCGGCGAGAGCGGGCACCTTACGGTAGAACAGCCCGCCGTCGCGGCCGCCCGCACCGTAGAGCACGCGCGTGAAGATGACCGGCACGCCCACCTCACGCGCCGCCGCTACCAGCCGGATATTGGCGCCGAGCGCCGCCTCGACACCGGCATAGAGCGGCGATTCCGGATCGAGATAGGCGCGGCACACGTCGACGATGAGGAGCGCGGGCCGCTCGCCGAACGGCAGGTGGCCGCCGAAGCCAGCCTTCTCATAGTCCGCCTCCAGCGCGTTCATTCCGCCGCGATCGCCAGCGCCGGTTCGCGGCGGATCGGGGGCCTGGGCGCGTCGAGACCGGTCTCCGCCTTCGCGCGCGCCCGCAATTCCTCGACCCCGGGACCGTAGTTGAACAGCGGGATCACGTTGCCACGCGTCGTACGCATCTCGCCGCGCAGCGCTTCGGTCGCTGCCCCATCGACGACACCGTCGGCTATCACGACGCCGTAGGCACGCGCGCCCTCGACGGTGACGAGGCCCTGGCGGATCTCCTTCGCGACGAGAGCGGGATCGCGTTCCAGCGGATCACCCCATCCGCCGCCGCCCCAGGTGATGAAGTCCAGTTCGTCTCCCGCGCCGACCTCGATATCCTCACGTTTGTTGCCGACGACCTCCTGGCTCCCGTCCGCACGCCGCAGCACCTTGCGCGCACGCGCGCCCGGCGCACCGCCGTTGACGCCCCAGGGATAGGTCAGCCAGCGATCGTCGTGGATCGCGATCAACCCGGGTTCGAGGAACTTGTAGGTCATCAAGATGCCGTTGCCGCCACGGTGCAGGCCGGCGCCGCCGCTGTCGGGAACGGTCTCGTAGCGCTCGATCATCAGGGGGAAGTAGCGCTCGAGAAACTCGTTGGGCACATTGGTGAAGTTGGGCCACAGCGAATGCCCGTCGGGTCCGTCGCCGAGCGGACGGCCGGGAATGCCGCCGAAGCCGATCTGGAAGAGCTGGAACCATTCGCCCTTGGCATCATGCCCCGAATAGAAGAGGTGCGGGGACGACGAGAAGCCCGCGGCGTTGAGGAATTCGGGCGTCTTCTGCCCCAGCAGGCCGCCGAGGATGTCGAACAGCCTGCCCAGCGCGTGCGTCCGCCCACTGAGCGCCGCCGGGAAGGCGGGTTTCAACAGCGATCCTTCCGGAATCCGGATATCGATCAGGTCGTAATAGCCGTCGTTGAATAGGATCTGCGGATCGAACACCATGATCATGTAGATGCCGAAGAACATCCGCATCATGTTCTCGTTGAGCAGGAAGTTGATCGACCCGTTCGACTGGGGATCGGTCCCGGCGAAGTCGAGGACGACCCGGCCGTCCTCGCGCCACATCGTGCACTTGATCTTGTACGGGCCGTAGCCGAGCCCGTCGTCGCAGATATAATCCTCGAAACTCACCGGCGCCTCGCCGATCGCGGTGTCGATCAGCGCCTTCATGGCACGGTGGTTGCGCGCGAGCAGATTCTCGCAGGCCGATACGAACACGTCGTCGCCGAAGCGATCGGTCATCTCGATCACGCGTCGCGACGCGACGCGACAGGAGGCGATGAGCGCGTTGAGATCGGCCTTGCACCATTCCGGCGAGCGGGTCTGGTACATCACCAGCTTGATGAGGTCTTCGTTGTAGACGCCCTTCTTCCAGATCTTCACGGGCGGGATGCGCACGCCCTCCTCGAAGATGGTCTTCGCGTCGATCGGCATGCTTCCCGCGACCTTGCCACCGATGTCGCTCTGATGCCCGAACATCGAGGTGTAGGCGATGATCCGTCCGTCCTTGAAGACCGGCAGCAGGATCAGCCAGTCGTTGAGGTGGCTGATGGCGCCCTGCACCG
>CAZZZX010000202.1:0-5959 GCA_964658585.1 uncultured Novosphingobium sp. | reverse complement strand
ACGGCCTGGACTACTACCCGAAGCTGGTCGACGCGATCCCGTTCACGCCGGTGCCCGGCCCTCGCCTGCTCGCGCGCTCGCACGACGAGCGCGTGCTGCTGCTGCGCGGCATCGAGCAGCTGGCGGTCGAGCGCGCGCAGCGCCTCGATCATCTGCGCCTCGGTGAGCTCGCCGCGATTGTCCGACAGCGCGCGCGGCAGCGCCGCATAGAGCGAGACGCCGACGATCCCCGAGGCGATCACCAGCACCATCAGCGCATAGGCCAGCGTGTGGATGTTCCAGCCGAACTGGAAGCCCGAATGCAGCGTGCCGACGATCAGCAGCGACAGGCCGAGATAGACATGTGCCGAGGTCCATCCCTTGAGCGACCAGCGGTTGCGCGTCATGATCCGCTTGCGCAGGCCGAGCGCGGTCAGCCACAGGATCATGATCGCGCCGATCGTGCCGAGGATATAGCCATAGGCGGTGCCCCCGCCGGGGCGCGGATCGGGATCGTCGAAGGCGTAGATCAGGATCGTGACGATCGCCACGATCGCCGCGATCTTCGCCCAGCGATAGCGCTTGTGACGCAGGAAGCCTTCGTGGCGGATCGCCCCTGAACGCCGCGGCCCGTCGAGCAGTTTCTGCGCACCCCTCGTCGCCATGTCAGTTCATCTCACGCTCGAGGCGCACGACCGTGAGGAACTCCTCCGGCGCGACGCGGATGGCGGCCCCGGTCGGGCAGGCGCGGACACAGGCGGGGCCGCCGCTGATGCCCGAACACATGTCGCACTTGATCGCCTTCTTGCGTTTCTCGACATTGGCCGGCGTGTGCTTGACCGCCCAGTCGTGACTGGGTTGTCCGGGCCCGGGGCCACGGCCGAGCAGCAGCCATTGCAGCAGGCCGGGCTTCTTGGGCGGCACCGAATCGAGCCGGATCACGCCATAGGGGCAGTTGCGCACGCAATTGCCGCAGCCGATGCAACTGTCGTCGATGAACACCTCGCCATCGGGCCCGCGCTTGATCGCGTTGGGCGGGCAGTCGGCCATGCAGTTGGGATGCTCGCAATGCCGGCACGAGGTCGGCACGTGGAGATGCGCATAGGTCTTGCCCGCCTCGCGATCGAGCCGCGACAGCCCGTCATGGCTGTCCGCGCACGCCTTCTCGCAATTGTCGCAGCCGACGCACAATTTCTCGTCGATCAGCAGCACGTCGGTCGCCTCGCCGACGCCGTTGCTGACCAGGAATCCTGCGATCGAGGAATACATGTCGACCGCCGCCGAGAAGCTCGCCTTGCTCGCCTCGACGAACGAGTTGACGTCCTGCCGCGCCGCCATGTCGGCGCGCGCCCGCGCGGCAAGCGCCGGCTTGCGCTCGAGCAGCCGGGTGAAGGCGGCACCGTCGATGCGGATCAGCTCGGAGCGGATCGCGGCGCGCACCGTGGCGGTGCGCGGCTGCGCGTCGATCACCGCCATCTCGCCGAAATACGAGCCGGCGGGCAGGTAGGAGAGGAACACCGGCCGCCCCCCGATCTTCTTCTCGACGGTCATCGAGCCGGAGCGGATGACGTATATGTCGTTGCCCGCTTCGCCCTCGTTGATGACCGCCTCGCCGGCCTTGGCGTTGACCACCTTGGCGCTCTCCAGCACCTCGGCGAGATCGTCGGCGACCAGCCCCGATCCGAACATCTGGAGGAGCTGGCGCTCGACCGAGATGCGCGCGATCGCGCGCCCCGCGGCGGGCACCTGCGCGATCAGCTTGAGCGCCGCCATGCGCGGCACCTCGAGCAGGATCGAATTCTCCGACGCGAGGATGGTCGAGCCGCGCGGCCGGCCCGAGATCAGCCCGACCTCGCCGAAGATCGAGCCCTTGGGGATCTCGGCCGAACGTCCCTCGCCCAATTGCACCGCGACCGAGCCGTCGACGATCGCGAACAGCGAGGCGCCGGGATCGTTGCGCTCGAACACGGTCTCGCCGCGCTTGTACGGGCGCACCGTCGAATCGAGCATGAACTCGCGCATCTGCAGGCCCGAGAGATCGTTGAGGATCGTCACGTTGTCGCGCAGGTAATCGAGCCAGTAGGCGACATCGCGATTGCCGGGTAGCGAGCGGAACTTCTCCTCGAGGATCGGCTCGTCGGCATTCTTGAGCCCGGTATTGCCGTTGATGAACTCGACCACGTCATGGCCCTGGTTCATGCAGTGCTTGATGAGCGGATAGCCCGCCAGCGCGCCGATCACGTAGATGCCGGGAACGGTCGATTCGAACAAAGGCGAGAGCTGCGGATAGGACACCCGGTCCGCGGAGGTGAACTGGATGCCGGTGCCCGCCAGGATCGACTTCTTGCCGTCCTTTTCCTCGAACTGCGCGCACACCGCCTCGACGAAGCCGCGCGGCGGGGCCGAGCCCATGCGTGCGATCACGCGATCGGCCTTGCCCTTGATCTCGCCGTCGCGCGCATCGTAGACGATCTCGCCGCCCCCGATGCGCTGGACGTTGCATTCGCGCAGGATCGTGATCCGCCCCTCCGCCTCGGCGGCGAGCAGGCCCTGGACGTTGGCGTCCTTGGCGGTCGGGAAGTCGGCGCCGCGATTGACCAGCGTGACGCTATTGCGCTGCTCGGGATCGGCGATCAGGCCCATCGCGTTCTCGATGCCCGCGTCGCCGCCGCCGATCACGGTGATGTGCTCGTCGATGAACTCGGCCGGATCGTCGAGCGTGTACTGGACGACGGTGCCCGGCGTCGTCGGGCAGCGCACCAGATTGGGATTGCCCTGCGTGCCGATCGCCAGGATGATCGTCTCGGCCTCGATCGTCTCGCCATTGGCGCAGCTGATCCGGAAGCCGCCCTGCTCGCCGACGACGGCCTTGACCTCGGCGTTGTAGATCACGTTGACGCCCTTGGCGGTCAGTCCCTCGTTCCAGGTATCGAGGATCTTCTCGCGCTTGCCCGCCTCGAAATCGAGATCGGAGCGCAGCAGCAACGCCGACGGCGTCGCCATGACGTGCTTGCCCTTCTGATATTTGTAGATCGTGTCCGACAGGTGATCGGTCTTCTCGATCAGCACATGGCTGAGCTTGAGCTCGGCGGCATGGGCGGCGGCGCTCAACCCCGCGGGGCCGGAGCCGATGATGGCGACACGAACCTTTTCCATCACGCGCACTCCCGAAGCTGGCATCCCGATTGGCGGCTGCTATGAGGAGCCGACATCCGGGGGGATCGAACATGGAAAGCACCGAACAGGCCGGCACACCGAAGCCCGGCGGCCGGCAGAAGATCGCGCTGATCGCACTGGCGGGCGCCGCGATCGTCGCGACCGGCTCCATCGCGCTTCAGGCGATGCGCCACAATGACGACGCGATGAAGCCGCAAGCCACCGCGACCGACACGCCCGCCGCCGACCTTCCGACGATGATCCGCAACCTCGAGGAGCGGATGCGCCAGAACCCCGGCGACACCGAAGGCTGGCGCACGCTCGGCTGGAGCTATTTCCAGGCCAAGCGCTTCGTCGACGCCGCCGGTGCCTATGCCAAGCTGGCGCGGCTCGCGCCCAAGGATCCGGCCGCCTGGTCCGCGCTCGGCGAGGCGCAGACGCTGGCGGTCAATTCGGTCGATCGGACCGCGCACGCCGCCTTCACGCAGGCCGTCGCGCTCGATCCCAAGGATGCCCGCGCGCGCTATTTCCTCGCGGTCGAGAAGGATGTCGCGGGCGATCACAAGGGCGCGATCGACGACTGGATCGCGCTGCTCAAGGACGGGCCCGCCGACGCGCCCTATGCGCAGTCGGTTCACGACCTGATCGTCCAGGTCGCGGCGCGCGACAAGATCGACATCGCCGGCCGTCTGCCCGATGTCGCGCCGCCCGCCGCGGCCGGCGCCGACGTCGCCAGCGCCGGCATCCCCGGCCCCAGCCCCGACCAGATCGCCGCCGCCGCGGCGATGACGCCCAGTCAGCAGGATGCGATGGCGCACGGCATGGTCGACGGCCTCGCGGCGCGGCTGAAGGCGCATCCCCGGGACGCGGACGGCTGGATCAGGCTGATGCGCGCCAGGAGCGTGCTCGGTGACGGCACCGGCGCGCGTGCGGCGCTTGCCGACGGCAAGCGCGCCTTCGCGGGCGACACCGCGACGCTCGCCCGGCTGGACGATGCCGCACGGACGCTGGCGCTGCCGACAAGCTGAGTGCGGCATCCGCATCGTACGAGACCGGTCTGGATGCACCACGCCTGCCGCCTGCTCCCCAAAGCGCGGCGCCCCCGCCACGACACGCTCGATACAGGCCCGACTGAAATCCGGCAAGGAAACCTAGCGCAGGCGGCGCCCGCGGCGGAAGCCCAAATCGCACCCGCTCCGCGAATTGATCGGGGCGCCGAAACGGTGCGTCGGGGAGCAGGCCGATCTCCCCCTCCGCGAAGCGAGAGACTCCAGCCTCAGATCCCCGCGTACCACTGGTAGTTGGCGAGGTCCTCCCAGGTGCCGCCCTTGCCGCCCTGGATGCCGGCGAGGCTCGCCACCACCTCGACGCGCTCGACATATTTGGCCTGCTTGTAGCCGAGCTGACGCTCGACCCGCAGCCGCAGCGGGGCGCCGTGGCCGACGCCGAGCGCGAAGCCGTTCATCCCCCAGGCGAGGATCGATTGCGGGTGGAGCGCATCGATCAGATCGACCGATTCGTAATAGGGGTTCGACCCGAAGCTGTCGGCGCAGTGGAACACGACGTAGCGCGCGCCGCTCCGCATCCCGGCCTGGCGCAGCAGCATCCCGAGCGGCGTGCCCGTCCATTGACCGATCGCGCTCCAGCCCTCGACGCAATCGTGCCGCGTAATCTGGGTGCGGTGCGGCAGCGCGCGCAGCTGCGCCATCGACAGCGACAATGGCGTCGCCACCAGCCCGTCGACGATCAGCCGCCAGTCGACGAAGTTGCTCGCGATGTGCGCGGCGTATTCGGGCGAGTGCGGCATCGCATTGCCGTTGGTGCGGAACACCGGTGAGATGTCGGACGCGGCGAATTCGGGTGCCAGCGCCGAACGGTCGATCGCCAGACGCTGCGCGGCGAAGGTCGCCTTGCCGCCGAGATCGAGCACGCGCTGCACCACCGGCGACGAGTTGATCCGGTCGCAGCCCGACAGCAGCAGCCCGCCAGCGCCCGCCGACAGCGATCCGATCAACGCGCGGCGGGTGAAACGCGCGGTCATTCGCTCTTCTCCCGCGGCAGGCGGTAACGGCCGGTGAGCATCGAGCGGACCTCGTTGAACGGCCCCGCCAGCACGACCATCACGAGATGGACGAGGATGAAGAACGCCAGCCCGCTCGCGCAGAGGAAATGGATCGAGCGCGCGGATTGCCGGCCGCCGAACACCGCGAGCAGCCACGGCCAGCCGGCATCCATGCCCGGCGACAGCGTCAGCCCGGTGAGGACCGCGCCGGGCAGCAGCACGAAGATCACCGAGAGATAGGCGAGCTTCTGGAGGATGTTGTAATGCCGCGCCGCCGCACCGGTCGGGAAGCGCAGCCGGGCATGGCTCTTGATGTCGTGCCACAGGTGCGCGGGCGCGAGTTCGGCCGTGCTCGGCGCGAGGTCGCGGCGGAAATGGCGGCGGCCGAAGCCCCACGCCCAGAACAGCAGTCCCGGCACGACGAGCAGCCAGGCGAACGCGAAATGCCAGCGCCGCGCCCCCGACAGATCATAGTGCGAGGGGATGGTGACCAGCGGCGGAAAGGCGACGTAGCGGCCGCCCGGCGGCGTCACCCCCAGCCACCGCGCGGGGAGCGTCAGCGGGCCGATGCGCAGATGATGGGGCAGCACCTCGAGCCAGGCATGATCGGGATTGGCGCCATACGCCCCCCAATAGAGCCGCGGATGCGCATTGAGGATCATCAGACCGCTCATCAGCATGACGATCACCGCGAGCGCGTTCGCCCAGTGCCACAGCCGCACCGGCAGGCGGTGACGATAGACGAGGTCGCCGCCACGGGGT
>CAZZZX010000201.1:0-5961 GCA_964658585.1 uncultured Novosphingobium sp. | reverse complement strand
CCACCGTGGATGCCGCCGCACCGAGCCAGGTCAGTGTCCAGTCGCCGCCCAGTTCCACCGGCGCCGTCAGCGGACCCCATGCCGCGAACGACACCACGCCCGCCTTCGCACGCGGCGCGTCGTGCGCGATCCGGTCGACGAAGAGAGGCGCGCACAGCGCCAGCATCAGCCCGAGTACCACCACGCCGAACAGCAGGCGACGCCGCGAACCGTCCGCCGCCACTTCGCTCCGCCGCGCGCGCACGGTAGCCGTCGGGGCCGGCCGCATCATCACAGCATCAGCATGAAGGCCGCATCATCGCTCGTCATCGTACCGCATCGTCGCATCCAGTCCATGCCGACGCGGATCGCCGGCGACGACATGCGATGCGGCGTCGATCTTATGGCGCCCATCGTCGCCGCGCGGTTCACAGACGCGCTCCGTCGCGGCAGAAGTCGGTCCTGGAGGGAACAGACTCGATGGCCGCGCATACCCAGCCCAACATCCTGATCCTGATGGCGGACCAGATGGCACCGGCCGCGCTGCCGGTCTACGGCCACGGTCTCGTCAAGGCGCCGAACATCGCGCGCCTGGGCGAGCGGGGCGTCGTCTTCGACAGCGCCTATTGCAACAGCCCGCTCTGCGCGCCGTCGCGCTTCTCCTTCCTGTCCGGATGCCTGCCGTCGCGGATCGGCGCCTACGACAATGCCTGCGAGTTTCCGGCGGACCGGCCGACCATCGCGCATGTCCTGCGCTACCAGGGCTATCGGACGATCCTGGCAGGCAAGATGCACTTCGTCGGGCCGGATCAGCTGCACGGCTTCGAGGAGCGGCTGACGACCGACATCTATCCCGCCGATTTCGGCTGGACGCCGGACTGGACGCGTTTCGCGGAGCGGCCGAGCTGGTATCATTCGATGGAGTCGGTGATCGGCGCCGGGCCGTGCATCCGCACCAACCAGCTCGATTACGACGAGGAGGTGACCTTCGTCACCCGGCGCAAGCTGTTCGAGATCGCGCGCGGCCAGGACCGGCGGCCGGTCTTCATGGTGATGTCGCTGACCCATCCGCACGATCCGTTCGCGATCCCGCGGCGCTACTGGGATCTGTACGACGATGCCGACATCGCCCCGCCGCGGGTACGTATCGCCACGCCGGATCAGGACCCGCATTCGCTCAGGCTGCGCCACGTCTGCGGACTCGATCTCGAGACGGTGACCGACGATCAGGTCCGCGCCGCGCGGCGGGCCTATTACGGTGCGATCAGCTTCGTCGACGAGCAGATCGGATCGGTGCTCGACGCGCTCGACGACAGCGGGCTGGCGGACGACACGATCGTGCTGCTGATCGGCGATCACGGCGAGATGCTCGGCGAGCGCGACCTCTGGTACAAGATGAACTTCTTCGAGGGTGGCGCGCGTATTCCGATGATCGTCCACGCGCCGGGTCGGTTCGCGCCGCGCCGGGTCGCGGAAAGCGTTTCGCTCGTCGATCTGCTGCCGACGCTCGCCGACTTGGCCGGCGGTGACCTTCCTCCGGACATGATCCCGGTCGGGGACGGGTCGAGCCTGATGCCGCATCTGCTCGGAGCGAGCGGACATGACGAGGTGTTCGGCGAATATCTCGGCGAAGGCGCGATCGCGCCGATCGTGATGATCCGGCGGAGCCGATGGAAGTTCATCCATTCGCCCGCCGATCCCGATCAGCTGTTCGATCTCCTCGCCGATGCCGACGAACTGACCAACCTGGCGGCCGATCCCGCCCATGCCGAACGGCTCGCGGCGTTCCGGCGCGAGGTCGGGGCGCGCTGGGATCTCCCCCGGATCGAGGCGGAGGTGCTGGCGAGCCAGCGCCGCCGCCGGCTGGTCGCCGCCGCCGCCGCCAAGGGGGAACGCAAGGCGTGGGACTATCAGCCGTTCCGCGACGCCGCGCAGGACTATGTGCGCGGCCACATGGATCTGGAGGTGCTCGAGGCGTCCGCCCGCTTCCCGCGGGTGCGCGGGGCGTAGAGGCGAACCGTCTTCCGGGAAGACGGTTCAGGCGGTGCCCGCCAGATCGAGCGCCTTGAGCACGTCCTGTCCGCCGCAGACGCCGACCAGCCGATCGCCTTCGGTGAGCAGCACCGGATGGCCGGATACGGACAGGATGCGGATCAGCGTCTTGACCGAGACGTTGGCCGGGCAGGCGACGACGCCGTCGGGAAACCGATCGTGGCCGTCGGGGTCCGCGACATGGGTGACGCGATGGGGTCGATCGTCGATCCGCACGTCGCCATAGCCGGCGCCCACCCCGACGCAGTAGCGGGCGGCGTCGTCGAGGAGGTGCCGGCCGGCGCGCGTCGTCAGGGCGTGCATCGGCCGCATCACCGTTTCGCCGGTCATCACGTTGAGCGGGTTCATGTGGCGCACGAACTCGGCGACGTAGGGCGTCGCGGGGCGCAGCACGATATCCTCGCCGGTGCCGCTCTGGATGATCCGGCCGCCCTCCAGGATCGTCACCTGATCGCCGAGCTTGAGCGCCTCGTCGAGGTCGTGGCTGACGAACAGGATCGTCTTCTGCACCTTGCGCTGGAGATCGAGCAGTTCGTCCTGGAGCTTGGCGCGGATCAGCGGATCCAGCGCAGAGAAGGGTTCGTCCATCAGCAGGATGTCCGCATCGGTCGCGAATGCACGGGCGAGACCGACGCGTTGCTGCATCCCGCCCGACAGTTCGCCGGCGTAGCGATCCGCCCAGGCATCGAGCCCGACCAGCGCGAGCCGCTCGTCGACGATCCGCGCGATCTCGGGGCGGGCCGTGCCGCGCAGCTCCAGACCGAAGGCGACGTTCTCGCGAACGGTTCGCCACGGCAGCAGGCCGAACTGCTGGAACACCATCGCGATGCGGTGGCGGCGGACATGGCGCAGCACGCTCTCGCTGCAATTGGCGACGTCCTTCGAGCCGACCCCGTCGCGGACCAGCACATGACCGCGGGTCACCGCGTTGAGCCCGTTGGCGGCGCGCAGCAGCGTGGATTTGCCCGATCCCGACAGGCCCATCAGCACCGAGATCGTGCCCTGCTCGACCGCCAGGCTGGCGCCGGTGACGCCCAGCACCACGCCGGTCCGGCTGGCGATTTCGGCCCGCGTCGCGCCGCTGTCGAGAAGCGCCTGCGCCGCCGCCAGATCGGTCTGGCGGCGCCGCCCGGTGCTGGAGCAGAACAGGATATCGATATCCCGGAATTCGAGCGAGACGGTCACGTCCGGGCCTTCCCGGTCGTTCGCGTCATGCGATCGAGGATGATCGCGAGCAGCACGATCGCGAACCCAGCCTCGAAACCCATACCGACCTGCACGGTGTTGAGCGCGCGCACCACCGGCACGCCGAGCCCGCCCGCGCCGACCAGCGCGGCGATCACCACCATCGAGAGGCTGAGCATGATGCACTGGGTGACGCCCGCGACGATCGAGGGCGCGGCGGCGGGCAGCTCGACCTTGGTCAGCAGCTGCCAGCGCGTCGCGCCGAACGACTGGCCCGCCTCGATCAGCGGCGTCGGCACCGACAGGATGCCCAACTGGGTGAGCCGGATCGGGGCGGGCAGCGCGAAGATGATCGTGGAGATGAGGCCGGGCACCACCCCCAGCCCGAACAGGACCAGCGTCGGGATCAGATAGACGAAGGTCGGCAGCGTCTGCATGAGATCCAGCACGGGCTGCAGGATCTTGAACGCGCGCGGGCGATGCCCGGCCCAGATGCCGACCGGCACGCCGATCAGCGTCGAGACGAACGCGGCGAACAGCACCAGCGACAGCGTCTCCATCGTCGCCGCCCAATAGCCCTGGTTGATGATGAAGAGCTGCGCCAGCACCACGAACAGGACGAGCGGGATCGACCGGCGCAGATAATAGGCGAGCGCGCCGACCAGCGCCACGAACAGCAGCGCCGGAACGGCGGAGAGCAGCCAGGTCAGGCCGTTGATCGACGAGCCGAGCACCAGCGTGACGAAATCGAACACGCCGTGATGCGCCTTGATGATGTCGACCAGGTCGTTCATCCAGCGGCCGACCGGGATCTTGTTCTCGGTCAGGAAGCCGCTGCCGCCGGCCGGCTTGAGCGAGGCGAGCACCGCGGCCTCGCCGGGCTTGCCGTCGATCGTCTCGACGCCCGCGAGCCATGCATGGAGCTTGCCGGGATGCGCGCGCAACCAGTCGCGCGCGGTGATCGCGGGATCGCCGGTATCGTGGACGCCCTGCATCAGCGCGTTCTCGTCGGCGACCGCGAAGGCCAGGTTGCCGAGCAGCCGGGCGATGTTGGGGCACTGGCGCAGATAGCCCGCGCGCACGTCGGTGGAGACCGTGGCGCTGCCGTAGTTCGGCCCGAACACGCTGTCGCCGCCGGTCAGATAGCGCATCGCGAAGCGGTCGTTCATCGGATGCGGCTGCCAGCCCAGGAACACGATCGGGCTCCTCGTCCGGACCGCGCGCTCGACCTCGGCGAGCATACCCTGCTCGCTGCTCTCGACGAGCTGGAAATCGCCGAGGCCGAAGGTGTTGTTGTGGATCATGCCGAGCACCAGCCGGTTGCCGTCATTCCCCGATTCGATGCCGTAGATCCTGTGGCCGAGCGGCCCGGCGAATTTCCGGATCGAGGCGAAGTCGGTCAGCCCCTGATCGTAGAGATATGCCGGCACCGCGAGCGTGTAGCGCGCGTCCGCGAGATTGACGCGGACGACCTCGACCGAACGATCGTCGAGAAACGGCTTCCGGTCCGCGGTCTGCATCGGCATCCAGTTGCCGAGAAACACGTCGACATCCTTGCTGCGCATCCCGTTGAAGGTGACCGGGACCGAGAGCACCGTGATCTTGGGGGTGTAGCCGAGCCCGGCGACGAGCTGTCCCGCCAGTCCGGTCGTCGCGGTGACGTCCGCCCAGCCGACGTCGGAGAAGCGGACGGTGCGGCACGATGGCGGATCGGCCGCCGCGGCTGCGATGCTCGTGACTGCGAGCATCAGAGACGCGATTGCGGCCACCCAGTCGCCCAGCCTTCGTCGCGTCATCGGCGAAGTCCCCCGCTCAGGGGATCGAATTGACGGGAAGTTCCGTTCGCACGCAAGCCATAAGTAGATTTAATGCCGGCTCGGTGCGGCGGGGCCCGTATGCCGACGCGGTGAAGCCCGGTTCCGGAGATCTGCAGTTGCGGCCGAACGCGTCGATACCGTCGGGTACGCTGTCGCCCGTCAATCCGGCGACCGGCGAGACGCTCGCGTCGCTTCCCGTCACGACCCCGACCGAGCTCGACGCGATGGTGGCGCGGGCCAGGCGCGCGCAGGTCGCGTGGGCGGCGTTGATGCCGGTCGAGCGCGGGCGCGTGCTGCGGCGCGCCGCCGACATCCTGCGGGCACGCAACGGCGAACTGGCGCGCCTCGAGACGCAGAATACCGGCAAGCCGATCCAGGAGACCGAGGCGGTCGACATCCTGTCCGGCGCCGACTGCCTCGATTATTATGCCGGCGTCGCCGCGACGATCGCCGGGCAGCATATCGATCTCGGCACGGGCGCGTTCGGCTATACCCGTCGCGAGCCGCTCGGCATCGTCGCCGGCATCGGCGCATGGAACTATCCGCTGCAGATCGCCTGCTGGAAGGCGGCGCCGGCGCTGGCGTGCGGCAACGCGATGATCTTCAAGCCTGCCGAGCAGACGCCGCTGACCGCGCTCGCGCTCGCCGACGTGTTCCGCGAGGCGGGGCTGCCCGAGGGCGTGTTCCAGGTCGTGCTGGGCCATGGCGATCTCGGCCGCGCGATGGTCGAGCATCGCGACATCGCCAAGGTATCGCTGACCGGATCGGTGCCGACCGGACGCGCGGTGATGGCGGCGGCCGCCAACGGCCTCAAGGCGGTGACTCTCGAATTGGGCGGCAAGTCGCCGCTGATCGTGTTCGGCGATGCCGATATCGACAATGCGGTCGCGGGCGCGATGCTCGCCAATTTCTATTCGAGCGGGCAGGT
>CAZZZX010000200.1:0-5977 GCA_964658585.1 uncultured Novosphingobium sp. | reverse complement strand
CCGGCCGCTTTCCTCCAGGACCAAGAGCGGACACGTGGACACGCTCCGACGCGACATCGACTATTACACCCGCCGGCTCGCAGAGGCCGAACGGCAGGCGCTCGGCGCCGCGACCGCGCCGGCGCGACTGGCCCATGCCGAGTTCGCACGGCTCTATCGCGAGCGTGTGACGATGCTGGAGGGAACGCCAGGCGACGACGGCGGTTTGCCGTCCGCTAACGAAGGACATGATGATGACGGATGGCAGCGATACCGCACCGACGACGGAGCCGACCAACCTGCTTCTGGCGTCGAATAAGGTCGACGGGACGAAGGTCGTGACGCGCGACGGCGATGCACTGGGCACGGTCTACAGCTTCATGATCAACAAGCGGACCGGCGGCGCCACCTATGCGGTGCTGAGCCTCGGCGGGTTCCTGGGGATCGGCAAGAGCTATTATCCCCTGCCGTTCGAGCTGCTGTCCTACAATCACGTCGCCGATGGCTATGTCGTGACGATCGATCGGCGGCTGCTCGAGGGAGGCCCGAGCTGGTCGAACAATGCTCCGGATTTCAATCAGGCCTATGCCGATCGGGTCTCCAATTACTATGGCGTGACCCCCGCCGATCTCTCGCTCGGCTGAAGGAGCAACAACGATGGTCAACAATGTCCTTGGAATGCTGATCGGTGCCGAGATCGATCGTGAAGACGGCGGCTCGGGTATCGGCGGCGCGCTGGAAGGCTATCTGATCGAGGGCGCCGTCAAAGCGGTCGCGCCGTTGGTAATGACCTTCGCGATCGGCTGGACGGTGCGGTTTCTCGCCCGACGCGCCTTGAGGGCGGTGACCGGAGAGAGTGCGCGCGCTTAGCGGGCGGCAGGTCGGATCGACCGATCGAAACGCTGGCCCGTCCGCTTCCGTAAGACGTTATGGTCGCTCGCGTTGTGGTCGCGGCAGGGTGAGAGGTGCGTGTCGTTTATGCTGGAGAGGATCGACTTGATGGCCCTCTCGAAACCCGGCGAATCCGAGCGGGAGACCGTCCTGCGGAGCTTCGATCTGCCGGGCCTCACCGACGATCCGCAGCTGAAGGCGATCACCGATCTCGCGGCCGCGCTCTGCGACGCGCCGATCGCGCTCGTCAGCTTCGTCGAGACCGAACGGCAATGGTTTGCGGCCCGGACCGGCCTGGACGCCCGGGAGACGTCGCGCGACGCATCCTTCTGTGCCCATGCCATGCTGGGCCGGGACATCATGGTCGTTCCGGATGCCAGCCTGGACCCTCGTTTCGCGGACAACCCGCTTGTCCTGGGGGAAGACCATATCCGCTTCTATGCGGGCGCCCCGCTTATCGCGGACGACGGCACGCCGCTCGGCGCGCTCTGTGTCATAGACACGTCGCCGCGTGACGATCTGACGACGATCCAGCGGCAGGGCCTGACCGTCCTGGCCGCGAACATCATGGCCATCCTCACGCTCCGCCGATCGACCGATCGCAGCGGCCGCGAGCGCGACGAGCAGGAATCGAAGTTCCGCATTCTCGCGGACACGATGCCGCAGATGGTGTGGTCGACCCTGCCCGACGGCTTCCACGATTATTACAACGCCCGCTGGTACGAGTTCACCGGCGTCCCCGAAGGCTCGACCGACGGCGAGGGCTGGAACGGCATGTTCCATCCCGACGACCAGGAGCGCGCCTGGGCGGTCTGGCGGCGCTCGCTGGAGACCGGCGATCCCTACGAGATCGAATATCGCCTGCGCAACGCCAAGGGCGAGTATCGCTGGACGCTGGGTCGCGCGCTGCCGATCCGCGACGCGAACGGCGCGATCACACGCTGGTTCGGCACCTGCACCGACATCCACGATCAGAAGCTGATGCAGGCACAGCGCGAGGTGATCGCCCAGGAGCTGAGCCATCGGATAAAGAACATCTTCGCGGTGATCGGAGGGCTCATCACCTTCTCGACCCGCCATCACCCCGAGATGAAATCGGCGGCCACCGATCTGCGCGATCGGATCTTCGCGCTCGGTCGCGCGCATGATTTCGTCCGCCCGCATAGCGATGCGTCCCGCCCCGGCAAGCAGCAGAACAGCCTCCACGGCATGATCGAGGAGCTTCTGGCCGCCTATCACGAGCGGATCACGATCGAAGGCGACGATCTCGAGATCGATGACCGCTCGGCGACGCCGCTCGCGTTGCTCTTCCATGAGCTTGCGACCAACGCGGCCAAATATGGCGCACTATCCGCCTCGGACGGCGCGATCGTGATCCGCAGCAGCGAAGACGGGCAGGTTGCGCGGCTCTGCTGGGAAGAGCGCGGCGGCCCGATCGTGACCCGACCGCTGGCGGAGGGTTTCGGAAGCAAGCTGATCGAACTCAGCATCGTGCGGCAGATGGGTGGCCGGATCGACCGTCAATGGGCGGAGCAGGGCCTCACCGTCCAGCTCCATGTCCCGGCGTCGTCGATGCGCCGCGAGGAACCGAACCGTCTCAGAGCCGGATGATATCCTCGTGCAGCGCTGCCGCATTGCCGGTCTGCGCGGCGAGAGCGGCCGCCGCCAGGATCGCGGCCTCGCTGAACGGCTTTCGGATGCAGCCGACCGCGGTCGTGGCCGGCACCCCGATCTGTGCCGGGTTCGCCGTCACATAGACGATCCGGATACCGTAACGCGCGGTCAGATCGCGCGCGATCTCGGGTCCGGTCGCGCCATCGCGGAGATTGATGTCGACAAAGGCCACCTCGACGTCGCGGGCGGCCGAGAGCGCCTCGTGCTGATCGGCCGCGATGGCGGCGACATGATAGCCCGCATCCTCGAGGATGCGCTCGAGGTCCATCGCGACGAAAATCTCATCCTCGACGATCAGTACGGATTTCATCGTGTTGTCACCAGTCAGACCCGTCGCTCTCAATGCAGGTCGACGCCAGTCGTTCCCGGTTGTTGATCGAGATTAGTCCGGATGATCGTTCTTCATCTGCTCGGCGCTGCGGCGCAGATCTCGCGCAATGGCGGCGAGGGCACCTGTCCGGCGGCGGTTCCGGCGGTGATCTCGTCGCCATCGTCGAACGGAACGGTTCCGATCGCCGCAAGTTTTTGCGCAGCCGTCATGCAGGTCCAGGCGTCAGGAGAACGAGAATGAAATGGACAGCAGCGATGATGTCGGTGGCGTTCGTCGCGACGATGGCGGGCGCGCAGCCGGTTCCGGCACCCGGTGGCTGGGACGCGGGCGCCTTCTGGCGCGGCGCCCCGGACGGGCCGCGCGAACGGATCAAGTTCCTGCAGGACCGGATCGATCATGGTCGCGCGGACGGCAGTCTCGATCGCCATGAAGCCGATCGTGTGCAAGGCGAACTCGATGGCGTGCGCAACTGGATCCGTCGCCTGCACTGGGACGATGCCGGTCCGCTGGACCCCGGCCAGCGGGCGCGTGTGCAGGGTCGTCTGGATCAGATCAGCCGGCAGATAAAGTGGATGCGCCACGACGGCTGGTGAGCCGAGGGGGCCGGCCGGATCGCCCGGCTGGCCCATTCCGCGCGCCGCTCACACCGCCCCGATCCACCTGGATGTCGGCGATGTCAGGGTGTCTTGTCGAGCGTCCCGGTCGCGATCGGACGCAGCGCCGTGGCGCCGGGCGGAATCACCCCGAACGTGACCGACAGCCGGGTCGACGACACCAGGGCGTAGGCCAGCCGAAAGATCGGTCTGCCCGCTTGGGCCTCGGTCGAGAAGACGACCGATCGGCCCGGGATCACCGCCGCGGACGCATAGTGGATGACATGCGTGCCGTCCGCATAATCGGCGTGCAGCGTCCCGCCCTCCGCATAGATCATCATGATCTGCTCGAAACCGCCGCTCGGTCTGCCGTTCGCATCGAAGAGATTGGTCCGATCGCGGCGGAGCAGCACCGCGCCCTGCGCGGCGACGGTGATCGAGGACGATCCTGTCGAACGCCCGCCGGTGTCGGCCACGACACCGCGTCCCGAGGCCCAGTTCCCGACGAGGAAACCGACCCCGGCGAGCTCCGGCTCGAGCTGCGCAGGCTCGGAATGGATCGCCGTCGCCCCACAGATCGCGAGCATCGCGACCGTCGCATGATACCGCATCGCGATCCTCCTCGCTGCCGGCCTCGGCGCGTTCGGTACCATCGCCGGGCTGGTCTTCAGGCGTAGCGAAAGAGCGGCGGAAAGCTATAGTCCCTGTGGAGCTGCTTATGATGGTAGAACAGCGTATCGCCGGGATCCTCGGCCATGAGATCGGGCGCGCACGCCTGCCAGCCGCCCGGCATCACGACGGCCGTGGTTGACGCCCGCCACTTGCCTGCCGTGGATGCGGGCGCGCTCGAAGCCTTGCCGGTGCCGAGGCAACGGATGGATGTCGCCGCTCGCGTCGCGTCCGGTACGCGATCCGCGGGCGGCTTCCGGCGCGGCGGCAAACGGCGGCGCGAGCCGGCGGGCAGCCGATCGATGCGTGGCCGAGGCGTCGGCGGCGTCCATCGGTGATATGACCGACACGCAGCCCGGTACCCGCTATCGCGATCGTCCGGCGGGTGAAACCGCAGCGGACGCGGTGGGACGCGGCGGCCGGATCGCCGGCGGCTGCGTGGCGCTTCTCTTCGCCTATGCGGTCTTTTCGACCCCCGGGCTTCTCGCGCGGTGGGGCGGATTGACGATCACCGGCGTCGTCGTGACGACGGGATGGGCGGGCTGCGCCGCGTTCCTGCTCCTGGCCGCGCGCCGCCTCGCGAAGCGCGGGGTGCTGATCCTGATGGTCGCGACCGTCCTGGCGCTGCGCATCGGCGTCACGCGAATCTTCGCGGGCCGGATGCTCGGCGGGGACGCGCTGTTCTATCCCGAACTCGCGACAAGCCTGCTCCATGGCGGGGGCCTGCGGGTCTACGAGCCGTTTATCGGCGACGTGATGCGCGGCCTCTATCCGCCACTCTATCCGCTCGGGCTCGCCGCGTGGGCCTCGGTCGCTGGCCTGTCGAGCCTGTCCCTGTCGGTCCTGAATACGGTGATCGACGGGGCCACCGCCTGGTCGATCGGCCGTCTCGGGAAAAAGCTCGAACGCGCCGCTGCGGGACGCATGGCCGGCTGGATCTATCTCGTCTGGCCCGCCGTCCTCCTGTCCGTTCCCGTCGCGCAGAAGGAAGGGCTGTGCGCGCTGCTTTGCGTGCGGATCGCGATCGCCTGGCTCGACGTCCGCAGCGCCTCGACGGCGCGGTCCGTCGTCGCGGTCGGCATCCTGACCGGACTGCTGGCCCTCACCCAGCCCGCGCTGGCGCCGCTGTCCGCGCTGATCGGGCTTGTCCTCTATGCTCGTCAGCCGGCGCGCCTCGCCCGCGTCGGCATTCCGGCCGCGTCGCTGGCGTGCCTCGTCATGCTGCCCTGGTGGATCCGCAACTGGATCGTCTTCGGCGTGTTCGTGCCGCTCACGACATCAGCGCAGATCAGTCTGTGGATCGGAAACAATCCACAGGCGACGGGCAATTGGATGCCGACGCCGATCGCCCTGCGAGGCGTGCCGGAACTCGCCTATGGCAAGGCGGCCGGGGCGCTGGCGCGCACGTGGATCGCCCTCCATCCGGGCGACTTCATCCGGCTGACGATCACCAAGTTTCTCCGCGCCACCGGCGCGTCGCAGGCGGAGGTCGCGCGTTTCGCGGAGGCCAGGCCGGCACCGGCGACGTCGCTGGTGGCGGCCCTGTTCCCGGCCGCCCAGCTGGCGCACCTGCTCCTGCTCGGCGGCGCCGCGACCGCGCTGGCCGCACGGAACCGACTGGTCGGGCGCGACCTGTCGTCGCTCCTGTTTGCCTGCGGAGCCCAGCTTGTGCTGTTCAACGTCTGGTTCGAGTTCGGCGAACGCCACCGCGAGTTCGTCACGCCGTTCCTGTTGCTTGCCGTGCTGGCGGCCGCGCGCCTCGAGTCGCTGTCTCGACGTGAGAAACTGGAGCGGGCGAAGGGATTCGAACCCTCGACCCCAACCTTGGCAAGGTTGTGCT
>CAZZZX010000199.1:0-5982 GCA_964658585.1 uncultured Novosphingobium sp. | reverse complement strand
TCTGCGCCGCCTCGCGCATCGCCACCGCCGACTGCTCCGCCGCCGCCGCGACCTCCCCCGCCTTGCCCAGCATCCCGCGCGCCGACGCCGACGTGCGCCCGGTCTGCGCACGCAGTTCCATAGCACCTTCCTGTGCGGCCGAGAGCACGTCCTGGACATGACTGCGGAACGCGCCGCCCTGGTCCGCGCGCGCCGCCGCGGCGAGCAGCTTGTTGCGCTTGGTGAGCTCGGCGAAGATGACCTCGGTCTCGACCATGGTCAGCCAGTCCAGCGTCTCGGTCGCCTGCGCGACGAACGCCGGATCGTCGGCGAACCGTTCGGCGATCCAGCTGTGGATCGCCCGACCATAGCTCGACAGCCATCGCACCAGCAGCGGCGTCGGCACCTTGCGGAGGAAGATACCGGTCCCGATCGACGCCTGGCGGCGCATCCATGCCGCATCGACCGGTGTCGTGAACTTGAGCCGCTCGAACTCGCGATACTGCACATCGGCGGCGGGCCCGGGCTCGAACCCCGCACCCGCGGCGTGATCGTGGCGATGCGCGACGACGATATCGAGCAGCGCCTCGCCAGCGCGCGACCACAGGGCGGCCAGACCGCGTTGCAACGCCCCGTCGCCGTTGAAGGCGGCGACCCGTTCCGCGATCGCGCGATCGCTCAGAATCGAATCGACACCGTCCTGATCGCCCGTCATGCACTCGCCTCACGTGGTTTCGGCGGACGCTAGGCCGAAATGCTTAACGTGGAGTTCGCTCTCTCGCTCCCGACCGCGGCTGGACGCGTAAGGTCCGCTCCCCACCCGGCTTGCCCGATCGCGCCGATCGTGGGACCCACGGCCGACACCGCGCTCGGGAGACGGCGATTTGACGAGGCATCCGCTGGTCGCGGCACTGGTGCGGTGCAAGCCGGTCGAGGCGGCGGCCGCACGGCATGGCGACGGGCCGCCGCTGGCGCGCAGCATCGGGCTGTTCCAGCTCACCATGCTCGGCGTCGGCGCGACGATCGGCACCGGCATCTTCGTCGCGCTGTCCACCGCGGTGCCCGAGGCCGGACCCGCGGTCACCCTGTCCTTCGTCATCGCCGGCATCACCGCCGCGCTCACCGCGCTGTGCTATGCCGAGCTCGCGTCCGCGGTGCCCGCCGCCGGCTCGTCCTATT
This sequence comes from uncultured Novosphingobium sp., assembly GCA_964658585.1. Lineage (GTDB taxonomy): Bacteria > Pseudomonadota > Alphaproteobacteria > Sphingomonadales > Sphingomonadaceae > Solisphingomonas. The sequence continues at coordinate 4,824 of CAZZZX010000199.1, read as the reverse complement.
CCTATGCCTATGCGACGCTGGGCGAGTTCGCCGCCTTCCTGATCGGCAGTTGCCTGCTGCTCGAATACGGCGTCTCGGCCTCGGCGATCGCGGTCGGCTGGGGCCAGTATCTCAACGAACTGCTCGGCGTCGCGACGGGCTGGCGCATCCCCGATGCGATCGCGCAGCCGCCCGGCGCGGGCGGCGTCGTCAACCTGCCCGCGGTCGCGCTGATCGGGCTGTGCGTGATCCTGCTGCTGCGCGGCGCACGCGAATCGAGCACCGCCAACGCCATCCTGGTCGTCGCCAAGCTCGCGGTGCTGGCGATGTTCGTCGTCATCGCGCTGGCGCATTTCCGGACGCGCAACCTGCATCCGTTCGCGCCCAAGGGGATCGCCGGGATCGGCGCGGCGGCCTCGTCGATCTTCTTCTCCTATGTCGGCATCGACGCGGTCTCGACCGCGGGCGAGGAGGCGCGCAACCCGCGCCGCGATCTGCCGCTGGCGATCCTGCTGTCGCTGGGCATCGTCACCGCGGCCTATATCCTGGTCGCGATCGCCGCGGTCGGCGCGCAGCCCTGGACCGCGTTCGCCGGACAGGAGGCGGGGCTCGCGGTGATCCTGCACAACCTCACTGGCGCGGGCTGGCCGGCGGTGGTGCTCTCGCTCGGCGCGATCGTGTCGATCTTCAGCGTCACCCTGGTGGTGCTCTACGGCCAGACCCGCATCCTCTACGCGATGAGCCGGGACGGGCTGCTGCCCGCCTTTTTCCGCACGATCGATCCGGTCCGCCAGACGCCGCGCGGGAATACGCTGGTGGTCGCCGCCGGCGTCGCGCTGCTCGCCGCGCTGGTGCCGCTCGATGTCCTGGTCAACCTGACCAGCATGGGCACGCTGATCGCCTTCGCGACCGTGTCGATCGGCGTGATGATCCTGCGCCGCACGCGCCCCGACCTGCCGCGCGGCTATCGCGTGCCGCTGTTCCCGGTCGTGCCGGTCGTCAGCGTGCTGTTCTGCCTCTATCTGATCGGCGGGCTGCCCGCGGACACCTTCGCGCTGTTCGCGCTGTGGATGGCGGCGGCGGCGGCGCTCTATTTCGGCTATTCGATCCGGCGGTCCGCGCTCGCTCAGGGATAGTCGGAGATGCGCGAGGCAGCCGCCTTCGATCCCGAGCAGCCGAGCAGCGCCAGCCCGGCCGCGAGCGGGGTCGCGCGTCTCGAAACCGACATGACGGACACTCCGCGCGACAGCCTGCTGCCGGTCGGCCCGTAGGGCGCGGGGGCCATCGGCGCATCGTCGTACAACCGCGTGGCGCATCCCGACGTATCTGGACAGAGCCACCCGGAGACCGACGATGATCCACCACGCGAGGACGATCGCCCTGCTGCTTTGCGCAGGCGCCGCGATACCGTCCGCGGCCGTCCCGCCCGCCGCCGGCCCGACCGTGGTCGAGCTGTACCAGAGCCAGGGCTGCTCCTCCTGCCCGCCCGCCGATCTCGTGCTCGACCGGATCGCCGACCGGCCCGACGTGCTCGCGCTCAACTTCGCGGTGACCTATTGGGACGATCTCGGCTGGAAGGACAGCTTCGCCAGGCCCGAATTCACCCGGCGGCAATGGGACTATGCCCATGCCGGCGGCCGCGCGCAGGTCGCGACGCCGCAGATGATCGTCGACGGCCGCGACGTGCTGACCGGCAACACGCTGGCCTCGGCGCAGGCGGCGATCGCACGGTCCGGCCATCGCGCGGACATCGCCCTGACCGTGAGCGGCGACCGCGTGACCATCGGCCGGGGCGCGACGCCGGGCGCGACGCTGTGGCTGGTCGCCTACGACCCGCGCACGATCCAGGTCGCGATCGGCGCGGGCGAGAATGCGGGGCGCACCATCCCCCACCGCAACATCGTCCGCGCGCTGACCGCGCTCGGCAAGGTGCCGGCGGCGGGCGGCAGCTTCAGACTGCCGCCGCGATCGCCGATCTATCGCGAGGCGCTCCTGTTGCAGGGCGGCGTCGGCGGCCCGATCCTGGCGGCGCGCACGATCTGAGCGTGGCGAAGAGGGTAAGGGGCTCAAGACCGCAGGCGGCGACTTTCGCCCCAGTTGTCGCCGTTCGATGGCACCTTTCGCGATGCTAAGAGCGGCCATAGGATAGAGAGGTCAAACCATGGGCATATGAAGGGGGGGAGACGTATGCGACTTCAAGGATTGGCGTTGGCTTTGTTGCTCGGGTCGGCGATGCCGGCGAAGGCACTGACGCTCAAGGAAGCTCAGACATTGCCGCTTCCCCAACTTGCGCATCTCGTGCTCGGCGACGTTGGTGCGATGATGGTGGACGTCGATCGGCCGCCGCACACGCTGAGATTCTACGAACGGCCGACGGCCGCCGAGGTCGGCTTCGGATCATGGACCGGGATGTGCCAGTCGATGGTGGTCGAGCCCTATTACGATCAGCATTGGGCTCTGACGAGGTTTTCGACAGCGTATCGTTACGGTGCCCCACGTGGCATGCGTGACGCATCGCAAGCTAACTGGACGAAGGCATCGACCGAGACGCAGGCTACCTGCCATCAGACCGGAGATGTCAGACATTTCTTTGAGGCTTCCGAACCGTTGAGTGCGTTTCGCGGGCTGGCCGGATTGCAAATGTTTGAAGACGCAGCGCAAAACGAAAACCCGTTGCCATTCAGATTTTCCTGTCAGAAGAACGCCGGCTCTCCTCAAGATTGTAGTAGTAGGACCAGCGCGGCAGAACTCGCGAAAGTTCTTGATTTTCGAAGAATATCCCGAATACGAGCCGTCAATTGCAAAAATGGAATCGATGATGAGACCGTAGCACCCTACGCTCGCCATGTTTGCTACTCGGTCGATCTGGACAGACCCGGAGTTCAATACTTCATCGAAATGGCTGCAGCAGACCCGGCTGATAAACTTGGTAACGATGAACAGCTTGTCTTTATTAGATATACAGAGGCGCAAGTCGTCTATTGAAACTGCGGCGACGACCAACTACTAGCTCCGAATTGGCAGCAACCGCTACGTCCGCTTACGCCACTCTCAGATTAGAAGCCGTCAGACGCTTCACCACCAATCCAAGACATTCCCCGGGTCAGCCGCTACACCCGCACCAGCCGCCCGTCCTCGATCCGCCGATAGAAGCAGCTCCGCGCCCCGGTATGGCACGCCGGTCCGGCAGGCTCGACGATCAGCCACAGCGCGTCCTGGTCGCAGTCCACGCGCACTTCGCGGACGCGCAGCACATGCCCCGAGCTTTCGCCCTTCTTCCACAGGCGCTGCCGCGAACGCGACCAGAACCACGCCTCGCCGCTCGTCAGCGTCTTCGCCAGCGCGTCCGCGTTCATGTGCGCGAGCATCAGCAGTTCGCCGGTTTCGGCATCGGTCGCGACCGCGGTGACGAGACCGGCCGTGTCGTATCTGGGGTCGAGCGTGGCGCCCGTCTCGCGATCGTCATCCATCACGCTTCGGTAGGCCGCACCGCGGGGGGCGACAAGCCGGCACATCCCCCCTATATGCCCGGCCGTCCCACCCGGCCGGCCGCGGAGTCGAGATGCTCACCACGCACCCCTTCGATGATGACCATCTGCGCGAGGAGTGCGGCGTGTTCGGCATCTACGGCGCCGATACGGCGTCCGCGGTCGTCGCGCTCGGGCTGCACGCGCTCCAGCATCGCGGGCAGGAGGCGGCGGGAATCACCTCCTGGGACGGCGTGGCGTTTCACACTCACCATGCGATGGGTCATGTCGCGGGCAATTTCGATCGCGACGACGTGATCCGCCGGCTGCCCGGCAGCGTCGCGTGCGGCCATGTCCGCTACGCGACGACCGGCGACACGGCGCTGCGCAACGTCCAGCCGCTCTATGCCGAGCTCGTCTCGGGCGGGTTCGCGGTGGCGCACAACGGCAACATCTCCAACGCGATGCATCTGCGCCGCCAACTCGTGCGGCGCGGCGCGATCTTCCAGTCGACCTCGGATACCGAGGTCATCATCCACCTCGTCGCGCTGTCGAGCTATCGCACCCTGCTGGATCGCTTCATCGATGCGCTCAAGCAGGTCGAGGGCGCCTATTCGCTGGTCTGCCTGACGTCGGAGGGGATGATCGCGTGTCGCGATCCGCTCGGCATCCGGCCGCTGGTGATGGGCCGCGCGGGCGATGCGTACATCTTCGCGTCGGAGACGGTGGCGCTCGACATGGTCGGCGCGCGCTTCATCCGCTCGGTCGAGCCCGGCGAGATCGTCATCGTGTCCGAGAAGGGCGTGCGCTCGCACCGCCCGTTCGCGCAGGTGCGGCCGCGGCCGTGCATCTTCGAGCATGTCTATTTCTCGCGGCCCGATTCGATCGTCGACGGCACCAGCATCTATGCGGTGCGCAAGCGGATCGGCGTCGAACTCGCGCGCGAGGACCCGATCGAGGCGGACATCGTCGTGCCGGTGCCGGACAGCGGCACCCCCGCCGCGATCGGCTATGCGCAGGAAAGCGGCATCCCGTTCGAGCTCGGCATCATCCGCTCGCATTATGTCGGGCGGACCTTCATCCAGCCCGGCGACGGCATCCGCCACCTCGGCGTGAAGCTCAAGCACAACGCCAATCGCGGCGTGATCGCGGGCAAGCGCATCGTGCTGATCGACGATTCGATCGTGCGCGGCACCACCAGCCTCAAGATCGTCGCGATGCTCAAGGATGCGGGCGCGCGCGAGGTGCATATGCGCATCGCCTCGCCGCCGACGCGGCATTCATGCTTCTATGGCGTCGACACGCCGGAACGCGCGAAACTGCTCGCCGCGCAGATGTCGGTCGCCGAGATGGCGGATTACATCAAGGTCGACAGCCT